>JAYTML010000113.1:0-5572 GCA_043728655.1 Chthoniobacter sp.
TCCGAATACTACCTCCTCACGGGCGACAAGGAGGTGCTGCATGGCATCACTGAAATCACGCTCGCGCTCGCCCGGGGGCAGAGCCTCTACGGGACATTCGGGCATGGCTTTGCCGCGCTGACTCCCGAGGGCAGGCTGAATGGATCGGTGCCGCCGTATGGCCCGGTGAACATGACGGGACTGGCGGCGAATCTCGCGATCGTCATGGGCAGGAAATGCGGCGTGAAGAGCCCGGAGGTGGATGCCGCCATCGCGCGGGCGTCCGGTTTTTTCGGCTACTTCACGGACAAGGGCGCGATCCCCTACGGCGAGCATGAGCCGTGGCCTTACCACGAAAACAACGGCAAGAATTCCCTCACCGCGCTGCTGTTTGCGCTGCAAGGGAACAAGCCGAAGGAGGCGCAGTTCTTCGCCAAGATGGCGATCGCCGGCTATCGCAGCCGGGAGTGCGGGCACACCGGCCAGGGCTTCAGCTATCTGTGGAGCGCGCTCGGCGCGAATGTCGGCGGGCCGGAAGCGGCGGCGGCGTTCGTGAAGGAAGCCTCGTGGCATCTCGACCTTGTGCGGCGATGCGATGGGTCCTTTACCTACGACGGCGGCGAGCAATACGGACCCGGCAAGACGGACGACAACACCTACTACGGCAAGAGCGGCTACTACGGCATGAGCCCGACGGCGACCTATGTGCTCACCTATGCGATGCCTTTGAAGAAACTCTGCATCACGGGCCGGGAATCAGTGCCCGCGAGCTGGCTCGGCAGGAAGGAAGTGGCCGATGCAATCGCATCCGGGCGGTTCGATACGGATCGGGTAAGGATGAATCCGAAGGAACTGGTGGCCGCGTTTGGCGACTGGTCGCCGATCGTGCGCGGATGGGCGGCGGACGAACTTTCCAGGCGCCCCGAGGTGAAGGCGGTCATTCCGCAGCTCATCGCGATGGCGGACGGCAAGGACGTGCATGCCGCGCAGGCCGCGTGCGAGACGCTCGGGCTGCTCAAGAGCGCGGAGGCGCTGCCCGTTTTGGTGCGCCAGCTTTCCGCGCAGGACCGCTGGCTCCGGTTCAAGGCGGCGCAGGCCATCAGGAAAATTGGCGGCGCGGCGAAGCCTGCCATCCCGGAAATCCTCAAGGCGCTGGTGCAAACCACCGAGCCGCTCGTGCCGGTCAACTGGGCCGACCCCATCCAGCTCACGCATGGCCAGTTGGCCGCCGCATTGTTTGAGGGCCCTCTCGCCGACGCGGTCCAGGCCACCGATCCGAAGCTGCTCTACCCGGCGATCCAGGCCGTCTCCCGAAACGCCGACGGCATGGCGCGGGCGAAACTCCGCGGCTTTTTCGACCGCAAGCTGACGCTGGAGGACGTGATCGCGCTGGCCCCGGACATCCTCGCGGCAGTGAAGACACCGAGCCCGGCGGACACGATGTTCGGCAATGAGATCCGCATGGGTGGATTCAAGGCGCTGACGAAATTCCATTTCAAAGAAGGCATCGACGTCGGCGTCGAATTGGCGAAGACGCAGGGCGGCCACGGCAGCCAGAAACGAACAGGCGAGATCATGAAGGAGATCGTGAGTTTCGGCTCCGCGGCCCGCGGAGCGGTGCCGGGACTGCGTGAGCTGATCGTCGCCTTCAACGAGCAATGCGCACGCGGGGAATTCCCAAAAGGCGAACTCAACAATCAGCGCGTCAACGCGGTCGAAGACGCGATCAAGACGATCGAATCCGCGACCACGCAGCCCGAGTTGCGGAGCATCCCGCCCGCAACGCGGCCTGGTGGAGCGAGGCAGTGATCGCCAGCATCGCGGGCGCGGGTGAGGACGCGCCGTCGCCGAAATCGTGCACGAATGCGGTTTCTACGATCACGGCGCCTACCCCGCGGTGACCAGCGTGACGCCGACACAGTTCCCGCAGCAGCGCGGAAAATCCCCGCCGAGCCGGAGACGATGCTGCGGGCTCGGGCAAAGGCTCTGCGTCTTAGGGGGCGGGCGTGAAGCCGCTCCGCTAAAGGGCGTGCCGCGTGCGAACGGTTATGGCCGGGCCACGTTCAGCCGCACAAAGCGCTTCCCGCCGGCACCGGCAGCGACGGTGGCTTTGACGGTCTGCACCGTGCCGTTGTCGGTGAGCACCTGCTGGCTGACGCCCACCGCGCTCCATGAACCGGCCGCGAGGGTGTCGCTCCACTCGACGGCGAAGGTCACGCCGCCGGCCATCGCCGCGAGGCTGCGCGTGTAGGTGATTTCCAGGTTCGCGCCATTACGAACGAGCGGAGTCGCCATCGTCGTGCCGGCATTCGGGTTCTGTCCGGTGGCAAATTCGAGGAAGTTGCTTTCGCCGTCGCCGTCCTTGTCGAGCATGAGGTCGGCGGCGGAGTAGGGATTGAGGCCGTTCGCGTATTCCCAGGCGTCGGGCAGGCCATCGTTATCGCTGTCGAGATCTTCGAGATTCGGGATGCCGTCGCCATCGGCGTCCCCGGTGCCTTCGATCAGGTCGGGGATGCCGTCGCGGTCGAAGTCGCCATCGCTCAGCGCGAACCAGTCGATGTCGAAGGTCGAGCCGGTGCCGCCGCTCGGGTCAAACCGCAGGTCGATGATCGTCTGCGCCTTCCACTCCGCGTGATTGGTCACGTCGAAAAGCAGCATGTTGAAGGCGTTCGCGGGCGAGTTTGTCACCGTCACCGAACGGCCGCCCACATAGCCGCCCGCGCCGACGCGACCCCAGAACCACTGCGCATTCGACGCGGAGCTGCCGCGGTAGCGCACGAGCAGATGCCTGGCGAGATCGCCGCTGACGTAGGCGGCGGCATTTTTGAAAACCTGGGGATCGCCCGAGCTGGCCGTGCCGCTGAGCAGGCCGCCCGCCGCCGCGAGACCGGTGACATTCGCGCCGCTCCAGCCTTCCGAGTTTCCGGCGGTGTTGAAATTCCAGCGCGCATCGAGCGACAGGGCGAGTGACTGCTCGGCGTATGTCTTCACCGTGCCGTTGTCGGCATTCGCGCGCAGCGTGTAGGCACCGGCCAGCGTGAAGGCGACTTTCGGTGTCGCGGTGTTCTGGATGTTAAAGGTGACGCCGCCGGTACCGCTGACTTTCTCCCAGCTCCAGGTCGGCGCGGTGGTGCTCGCGGCGGCGATGGTGAAGCCGTTCGCGGGATTCGGGTTCTGCCCGCCGTTCAGCTCCACGACAGGAGCGAGCGGTGCCGTGCCGGTCTTGAGCAGCACGAGATTGTCGAGCGTGGCGGTGGTCGTCGCGGCATTGTCCGCGCTGGCGAGCATCACGCCCGCGTAGGCCGTGGCGGGGAAGCCGGGGACCGTCGTCGTGGCGCCGAGCTGCGCCCACGTGATGCCGTCAGTCGAGCGGAAGCAGGTGAAGGTTTCGCCGCTGCGCGTGAGGCGCAGCCAGTACGGCGCGGCGAATGCCGCGGTGCCGGCTGTGTTGCCTGTGGTCGTGCCGGCGGACGCGGACCGGGTTTGGAAGGTGATGCCGTTTGCCGGCGTGGTGCCGGTGAAGGCATTGACGTCGCCCGTCGCTGTGCCCGCGCGGACCATCACGCCGGCCTTTGCCCACACGTCCGTCGGGTCCTGCGCGGAGACGCGCGCGGTGAGCTGTGCATCCCCCGCATAGGTCTGCGAGAGGAAATAGAATCCGTCCGCTGCACCGAAGATATCCGGGCCGCTTCCGTTGACGGTGAATGAGGCTCCGCTGCCGGAGTGGGAGCCGGCCAACCCGACCGTGCCGACGTCGCCGCCGCTCCACGCATTGCCCGGCGCGGCCTGGCCGCCGAGCGGCTCGAGAAGCACATTGGTGAATGAGACGGCGGAGATTTCCGTGTCGTCGTGCGCGGTGACGGCGAGGCCCCATCGGGCATCGGCGGGCATCGCGGAGAGTGTGGTCGCGCCGCCCTGCTGCGTCCATGTCACGCCGTCCGGGCTGCGGAATGAGGTAAAGGAATTGCCCACGCGTTTCACCCGCACCCAATAAGGCGCCTTCAGCGTGTAGTCGGTGATCTCGGTGTAGGCGGCGTCCTCCTCCCGCCGGGAAAAGCGGACGCCGCCGCCTTTGCGCACGGTCGCCGCGACGTTGGCGCTTTCCTGCGCGAGGCTCCCGCGCAGCATGATGCCCGCGATCGCGTTCGCGCCTGCCGCGGCATTGAAACTCGCGACGCGCGCGGTGAGCGAGCCGTCGCCAGCGAGCGACTGCCAGGTGAAGTGCGACGAGTCGCTCACCTCGTCGAAGCCCGCGCCCGCTCCGGTGATCGAGGCGGTGCCGGACGAGATGCTCGCACTGCCCGCTGCGGTGACCCCGCCGAGATCGCTGCCGGTCCACGGGCCGGTGAGCGTGAGCGACTGGCTCGCGGTGATCGGCTCGATCGTCACGTTGTCAAAGACGGCGTCGCAAAGCGTGCCATTGAGATGGCTGGTGAGGGCGAGGCCGGCCATCGCCGTATCCGGCAGATCCACCGAGATCGCCGGCGCGTGGGCCGTCCAGGTGACTCCGTCGGGCGAACGGAATGCGTGCACGAAACTCCCGCGGCGCTCGAAACGCAGCCAGTACGGCGCCGCGAATCCCGCCGTGGCGCTGCCCTGCGAGGTAGCCCCGGCGGTCGCGCGAAGCTGCCGCGTGACGCCATTTCCCGGCGTGAGGAGGAGCGCGCCGTTGGCCGCATTGGCCGCGCCCGATGCGCGGAACATCGCGCCCGCCTTTGCCCACGGGTCCGTGGCGGTCATGCTCACCACGCGGCACTGGATCCGCGCGTCGCCCGTCACGGGCTTGTGGAGGAAGTAAAAACCGTCCGCCGTGCCCCAGATGTCCGCGCCGCTCCCGCTGACATTGATCGTGCCGCCCGTGATCAAGTGCGAGCCCGCCGCGGTGACCGCGCCGATGTCCTGTCCGGTCCACGGGATCGGGACTGTGGATGTCACCTCGACGATCAGCGGCTCGATGCGCGACTGCGCGCCGTCGGCGCCGGTGATCTCAAACTGATAGGTGCCGGTCGCCGGAAAGGTGAGGCGCGAGGGCAGTGAGTTCAGCGAGGAGATCCCGGCGGTCGCCGGTCCGCCCGTCTGCGTGATCGTGAGTGTCGGCGCAGCGCCGGTGACGCTGCCCTCGAGCACGAGCCCCTGGCTGAGCGGCACGGCCGCGCGCCCCCCTGCGGGGCGCGTGAGCGTGAGGCCAAACTGCGGGCCGAGGTGCGCTGTCCTCAGCTCCGTGAGCAGTGCGCCGACGGCGGCTTCATCCAGCGCGCCGCGATAGAGCCGCACCTCGGCGATCGAGCCATTGAGATAGCGCGCCGCGCCTCGGCTGCCGCCGAGCGTGAGCGTCGCCGCATTCCGCGCGACGTTGATGAATTCAGGGCCCGCACGGCGGTTCACCCGATCGAGCGTGTCCACGTACACCGTCATGTTCTTGTCCGAACTCGCGGCGTCGCCCGTGACATCCGAGCCGTCCCACGAGGCGACGAGCACGTGCCACGCGCCGTCCACGAGCGAGACGCCTGCGTTGTAGAGCGTGTTGTCCGGATTGCCCGCACCGAGACCTGCGCGGCCATTGCTGGCGAGCGCCACGCCCCAGTCATTCACG
>JAYTML010000114.1:0-7356 GCA_043728655.1 Chthoniobacter sp.
CCGCGCGGGGAGTTTTACGACCGCTTCCGGGCGCGCGTGATGTTTCCGATCTGCGACGACACGGGGAACGTGATCGCTTTCAGCGGCCGCGTGCTGGACGCGGAGGCGAAGGGCGCGAAATACGTGAACTCGCCGGAGACGATGCTTTTCAAGAAGGGCGAGGTACTGTTCGGGCTGCACAAGTCGAAGCGGGCGATCATCAAAGGCGGCTCGGCGGTGGTGCTGGAGGGGCAGCTCGACCTGATCACGGCATTTGAGGCCGGGGTGGAGAATGTGGTCGCGCCGCAGGGGACGGCATTCACGGACCGGCAGGCGCGGAAGATCAAGCAGTGCTTTGCGGACGGACTGGGCGAGGTGGTGCTGTGTTTTGATGCGGATGCGGCGGGGGAAAAGGCGGCGGAGCGCTCGCTGGCGGCGCTGCTGTTTGCGAATGTCGCGGTGCGCGTGGTGGAGATGCCGCCGGGGGAGGATCCGGATTCGATGATCCGCGGGAAAGGGGCGGCGGCGTTCACGGAGCGCATCGCGGCGGCGAAGGATTTTTTTGATTTCCAGCTCGACCGACTGGCGCGGCGGGAGGACTTCGCGACGCCTCGGGGCAAGATGCAGGCGGCACGGAAGATGGCGGAGTCGATCAGCCTGATCAGCGATGCCGTGCTGCGGGAAACGGTGATGAACCGGGTCTGCCTGAGGCTGGAGATTTCGCTGGGGGAGTTCGCGAGGCTTCTCAAGCTGCGCACGGCCAAGCCGGCCGATGAGTCGGAGTCTGCGGAGATCACGGACGAACCGGCGGTGGCGCTAGAACCCACCGCCCGCCTGCTCGCGCTGGCCGCACTGCACGATGCGGCGGCCCGGGCGTGGATCCTGGCGGAACCGTGGCAGCGGGTCTTTGCCGACGACCCGGAGGCGGCGCTTCTGGTGAAAATCCTCTCCGCCGACCTGCACCCCGGCAGCCCGGCATCCATCCACGCCTTTCTCACCACACTCACGGCAGCCGAAGAGTCCGCGGTCTCCGGATTGCTCGAAGCCCCGCCCCCTGCCCATCCGGTCGCGGTGGCAAACGACTGCTGGCGGGAGCTGGAAAGGAGGCAGATCCGGCGTCGGAGCGAAGCCGTCCAGGCGCGTCTGCGGACGCCAAATCTAGAACTGTCAGAGGTATCAAAGTTACAGAAAGAAGTCCTTGACCTCCAAAAACGACTCAATGATGTTGCGCGGCCTTTGTCCCCGCCCCTCTGAATGCGAATGCGTTCCTAGCGGCGGGGACAATAGTCTTCTCCAACTGCTCGGGTATGCCAAAACACACAAAGAAAGCCGCTCCCAAACCCTCTAAAGTCACCGCAAAGAAGCCGAAGCCGAGCTCGAAGATAAAGCCAAAGAAAATCGCTAAAGTCGTCACCTCAAAGGTCAGGAAACCGGAGAAACACGCCGGAAAGGCCTCGAAGCCAGCAAACAAGCGCGTAGCGAGGGACGCCGCAGCAAATTCAAGGAATGGCAAGGCGACTCAAAAATCGCAAGCCAGTTCGCACGGGAAGAAGCATGGGATGGCTGAAAAGGTCGCGAAGGCCGTAAAACCTTCATTGCCGGCCAAGGCCGCCAAAGTCGCAAAGCCGGAAAAGAACGAGAAAGCGATCCGCCCAGCGGCGATGACTATCAGCGTGATCGACCAGCCGGACGTTCAGGAAAAACTGCGGGAACTGATCAAGCTCGCGAAGGAACAGGGGTATCTCACTTTCGATGATCTCAACGAGGCGCTGCCTGACAACGTCAGCGATCCCGATGAGATGGAGACGATCATGGGGCGGCTGCGCAGCATGGAGATTGAGATCATCGAGGCGTCGGATGTGGACCGCTTCAAGGACGGAAAGAAGGCGGAGGACGCAGAGGAAGAGGAGGAAAAGCCCGAGGCCAAACTCGATATCCTCGACGACCCGGTGCGGATGTATCTGAAGCAGATGGGGCAGGTGCCGCTCCTCACCCGCGAACAGGAGGTGGAGATTTCCAAACGCATCGAGGACGCGGAAATCAACGTCCAGAAGTACATCAACCATTTCGGTTTCAGCGCCCGCGCTTATCTCGATCTGGCGGCCAAACTGCAGGAAGGACGCGAGCGTTTCGACCGCGTGATCCTCGACAAGAAAATCGAGAGCCGCGAGCGCTACATGAAGCACCTGCCGAAGCTCTGCCATCAGCTCGAACAGCTTACGGCCAGCTGCGCGACCACGTACCGGCACTACGTTGCCCACGGCGGCAAGAACCACGAGACGAAATCCTTCCACGACTTCAAGAAGGCCCACGAGGCGATTCAGAAGATCTACCCGAAGTTTTTCTTCAAGCAGAAGGTCACCGAGGAATTTGTGCATCTCGCGGACGAAGCACACCGCCTGGTCACCCAGTGGACCGGAGAACTGCACAAGCCGAAGAAAGCCGTGAAAGGCGCTCAGCACGCCAACGCAATCGATTACGCCGCCAAGCTCAAGGAACAGCAGATGCGGATGTGGATGAGCCCGGATGAATTTCTCGCGGAATATGAGGAGCTAAAGGTCTGGCTGAAAAAGGCACTCAAGGCCAAGACCGAGATGGTGGAGGCAAACCTGCGCCTCGTCATTTCCATCGCGAAGAAATACACCAACCGCGGCCTGTCATTCCTCGACCTCATCCAGGAAGGCAACATGGGCCTGATGAAAGCGGTCGAGAAATTCGAATACCGACGCGGCTACAAGTTTTCGACCTATGCCACGTGGTGGATCCGCCAGGCGATCACCCGCAGCATCGCCGACCAGGCCCGCACCATCCGCATCCCGGTGCACATGATCGAGACGATCAACAAACTCATGCGGGTGCAGAAGCAACTCGTGCAGGATTACGGCCGCGAGCCCACACCGGAGGAGGTGGCCGACGAAATCCAACTCCCCGTCGAGCGTGTCCGCGCCGTTTTGAAAATGGCGCAGCAGCCTATCTCGCTGCAGTCGCCGGTCGGCGAAAGCGACGACACAAGCTTCGGAGACTTCATTGAGGACAAGGGCGCGGAAAATCCCAGCGACATGACGGCGATCGTTCTCCTCAAGGAGAAGATCAAGGACGTACTCGAAACGCTCACAGAGCGCGAGCGGCAGGTGCTGGAACAGCGTTTCGGACTGGTCGATGGCTATAGCCGGACGCTGGAGGAAGTAGGGCGGCAGTTCAAGGTCACTCGCGAGCGCATCCGCCAGATCGAGGCCAAGGCGCTGCGGAAAATGCGCCACCCGACGCGCATCCGGCAGCTTGAGGGCTTCCTGGAAGCGCACGAGAGCTGAGAAAGCGGAAACGCATTGCACAGCCCGGGCGGCGTTTCATAACGTCCGCAACTTTCGCGCGGACCCAGGGTTAATCGCCCAGCCATGAACAACGAAGAACACGACGATCTCTGGCACTTCCTCGGTCGGGCAAAGCCACCCGTCGGATCGGCATTTTTCTCGCGAAACGTCATACGCGCGATCCGTACGGAAACCCAGGACCGCGCAGGCGTATTTGCGTGGCTTCGCCTCCATTGGCGACTCACTGCGGTCAGCGCATGCGCGGCCTCTATCGCTTGGTTAGCCCTATCTCCGCAGACTGAGGATCCAGACAAATCCACCACACTTCTTGCGGAACAAGTATCTCAAAGCCCTGATTACCAAGTAATAAATCATCTCGATGAACTGCTGGCATCGGAGGAGAATTCGGTATGGTTGGAAAATTAGCCGGACTCCTCAGTGGCTGTGCGCTCGCCGCAGCGATGGTGTCGAACAGCCCCGCTCAGGTCCCCTCAGATACGCAGGTGCCCACTTCCCAGTTGCCATCCAAACGACCCGGTTGGTTCGGCAGTGGTCCAGAGGCTCGGCATCCAGGGGGCGGCCGGCCGGAGTCGGAGAGATTTGAAAATGTGCGGAAATCCATCGATGCGCTCACGCCCGAGCAGCGGAAGCGTTTCCAGGAAAATCTCCAGCGCTGGAGCAATCTCTCACCCGAGGAAAAGAAAGCGCTCGCGGATCGGGACGCGTTTCGCAGGAAAAAGATTGCCGAGGATATTGACGCCGCCATCAAGGAGGCTGGACTCGATCTCGACGCTCAGGGGCGCGAACATTTCGCCAAGCGGTACGGCGAGGAACGCCACCAGATCGAGGAGCAACTTCGCAGAGACATGGACGAGAAGCGGCGACCACTCTTGAAGGAAGTCATCGCCAGACTGAAAGCGGAATTTGCGAACGGCGTCCCCACCACTGACAAGGAACCGAAGCAACCCGACACGCCCCCGCCCGCCGCTCCGGGGAAGCCGTAGCACTCTTCAGTCCTCCTTCGGTGGCAGTCGGTAGAGCCGGATTCCGGGATGCAGGTAGAGGACGGTTCCCCGATCACGCCGAAACAGCAGAAATCCGTGCAGGAAAAGATCTTCGTAGAAGGATTTTCGGCGCGCAAAATCCTCGGCCTCTGCCGGCTGAGGACGCACGCTAGGCAGGAAAAACCTCCCGTAATCGCTCTCGGAAACCGCGACGTGCGTCACCCCGCGCGCTCGCAGCGCATCCAGCGTCCCCAGATCCGCAGCGTAGCGTTTCGCAATGACCGTCTGCGAAAACGCCCCGAAGCGAAGCGCATCAGCCGGAATCCCCGGATCCGGCAGCTCGACGCGACTGTCTTTGGCGATCACCGCACCCGGTGGCAGTTCTGCCCTCACCCACGCGATCAGTTCCTTGTTATCGTCTTGCTGAAACGCCGCGAGATATTGGCGAAACGTCCGCCAATCCAACGGCGCTGGTGCCGCCACCACCTGGCAGACAACCAGCACCACACCGCACGTCGCGAGCGCAAGACCATGCCGCATCCGCCCCGTCACCAGCCTCGCTGCATCGACGACCCCGAGCCCGGCGAGGAGGGTGAAAACCGCGGCCGCCGGCAGAAAGTAGCGATCGTTGGATTTCGGTGAAAACGAAAGCGCGAGCGTGTACGCAAACGGAAATCCAATCACGAGCCACTCCGCCAGCGAAACCGCACGCCGCTCCCGCCAGCGCGCCGCGAGGAAACACGCCAGCAGGACCCAGATCGCAGGCGTAGTATTGTCGCGAAAGATATTCCAATACTGCGTGTGCGGCACGCTGCGCGTGACCCCGCGCTGGCCATGCACCACGAGGCCCATCTCCCGCCCCAAGCTCTTCTCGAATGCGTCGAGATTCAGAAGCAGCGGCAGGTTCACCACGACCAGGACACCTCCCATCGCAGCGATGAAACAAGCCGCCGACCGCCACCGTGCGCCGGGCGCCAGCCATAGCAGTGGCACAGCTGCGCCCAGCATAAACGCGCCGATGTATTTTCCCGACACCGCCAGCGCCACCGCCGCACCGAGCATCGCCGCACGCCACGGGTCCGGCTTCCGCCAAAAGACGAACGCCGCAAGAAACGTGAGGGACACACCCATCAGCAGCGCTGTGTCCTCTTTCATGTAGTGCGAAAGCTCGAAAATCTGGTGGTGCAGCATGAGCGACAGCCCGGTCACCACGGCGGCGCCCCATCCCCGCCAGACGAACGCGAGCAGAGCCAGCGCCACCACCGCCACCGCCGAAAATCCCGCCGATACCCACCGTCCGAGTTCGACAACCTCCTGCTCGCCCAGTCCCCCACCCCGCGCCGCCATCACGCATTTGGTCGTCGCGAGCAGGAGCATCGGATGATGAAAATTCCAATCGCCCGTCATCACCTGATGCACCTTTTCCCATTCGTCGGGATGGTAAAAAAACGGAAAGCCGTTGTGCCGCGCATGCAGGACGAGCGTGACGCCAAAAAGCAGGATCAGCCATCCGGCGACCAGCAGCGTCCGGCCCCGGCTTGCGTGCGGCTTTCCTGGTGAGGCGTCGGTCATGGCGCGATCCACAGGACGAGCTTTCCAAACTGCTTCGCCTTCGTGAATCCGTTCGTCCGCGCGTGCTCGCGGAGCGCGGCTTCCAGATTCTCTTCCTCCGCACCGAGCAGGATGGCGGCGGGAGGCTCCCGATCGAGCAGCGCCGGCAGATCCTCTGGCGCGCAAACGCGGACACGCATCCGCTTTTCAGCCGGCATCAGGTGCGCGAGCCTGTAGGCAAAGGGTCCGACGGCAAGTTCGTCATAAATCTTCGCCCCGCCCTCCAGCGGATAAATCGGCGCAAACGTCAGCACTCTGCCATTCTTCGCCAGTCGGGCGATCTCCTCACCGATGCGATGTGCTTTCACCGGCACCCACCGCTCGAACTCGCGCGGCGCCGCGAATTCCCTCACCTCATTCCACCCGAGCACCACCGACGCTCCCGCCAAAATGCCGATGACGACGCTCGTCTGCCGCGCCAGCGCCATCCGCTGGCTCAGCCCGAAGCACGCGGAGATCACCACAAATGGCACGAGCGCATAGTAATGGTGATGCTGAAAACGTGTGGGTGCCAGCGCCCCCGCAAACACAAACGGAATCAGCAGCACAAGAAGGAGCCCGCCGCTCCACACCGGCTGCTTTTCCCAACCAGAGGCGCGGCGAAAATGCGTGACCAATCCCGGAATGCCGACCGCAAAAAAACTCAGGAACAACGGCACATCGTTTGCCATCACGACCTTTGCGAAATAGCGCACCTTTCGCCAGATCGTCGCCGTCTTGCGCGCCCACTCGTCCGTCGGGTCGATGAGGCGCAGACGCTGCGACTCCACATTTCCGTAGAGAAACGGCTCCGGCTGAGTCGCGAGAAAATACGCCGCCGGCAGGACCGCGACAAAAACACCCAGCGTGAAGATCGCGGCGAGTTTCATTCGGCGCGCCCACTCCATCCCCGGTAGCAGCAGCACAGCGAGGCCAAAC
This sequence comes from Chthoniobacter sp., assembly GCA_043728655.1. Classification (GTDB taxonomy): domain Bacteria; phylum Verrucomicrobiota; class Verrucomicrobiia; order Chthoniobacterales; family Chthoniobacteraceae; genus Chthoniobacter. Next base: position 6,824 of record JAYTML010000114.1, read on the forward strand.
GGCGCAACGATCGGCGCGAACGTCAGCCGAGTCCCCACAGCCAGCCCAACCGCAAGCCCGCTCAAGAAAATCCACCCGCCCGCGCGCTTGCCGCGCGCCGCGATGACGTAGGCGAAAAAGCCGATCACCACGAGCAGCAGCGCCGGATCATGATTCCACGTCCGCCCATTAGTCTTGAGCGCGAGCGTCGAGAACAGCATCAGCACGGCGAAACCGCACGCCAGCGCCAGGCGTCGCCACGGGTCGAACGCCACAAGCAGCCGGTGGCACGCCGCAAAAACCAGCGCGACAACCGCCCAAGCACACGCAGCACTGAAAAGCCGGGCGGCAAGAAAATGGTAACGCGTGAGCGCGTCCAGCGCCGCGTACGCGAAGACCAGATTCGGCATGTGCAGCAGCGCGAAATCGCGGTACGGCAGCGCACCATCCCGGGCGAGGAGGACGGACGGCGCGACAAACTGCTGCTCGTCATGGTTCAGGCCGGCGTTCACGGCCTTGAGAAAAAGCAGTCCGGCGACGAGCACCAGAAACAG
>JAYTML010000115.1:0-5553 GCA_043728655.1 Chthoniobacter sp.
GGACGCCGTCCGGCGTGGGAGCGCTTACGCCGACGCGTCCACCTCGGACGGCGCGGGGATGATGAGCGCGGACTGGCAGCTCGGACACTCGGCGGAGGAGCCGATGTCCGCCGTCGTCACGCCCAGGCGCTGGCCGCAGTGCGGGCAGGCAAACTTGAATGCGACAACCTCGGGCAGATGCTCAGCAGGCGGCGGTGTTGGGACCGGCGTCGGTGGGATCGGCGGTGCGGAGGGCGGTGGCGGCGGTGGCGCGGCGGGCTCGGAAGCACGCTCTGATTTCCGCGCCGAATGCGCGAGCGATGGCAGGCGTGAGAACCGCCAGCCGAGCACGAGCGCCGCACCAAACGCCAGCACCGCCGCGGGCACGAACACGACCCAGAAACCGGGCGCCGCTTTGAAATGCTGCACGTAAGCGGCTCGCGCGCCGAACGCTGCCGCCGCCATTACACCGAGCCAGCAGCCAAGGAAGCCGCTCATCCACCGCAGCCCGCTCCGCTGTTTCGCCTGCGCCTGCCGGAGAATCCACAGCGCCAGCGCCGCGAGCCCGCCGGTGACGGCCATGAGCGCGGCGACGATGGCGAGGTATTTCATCTGGGGGGATGAGCGGGCCGGCCGCTACAGGGTCTCGGGCGACTGGAGCAAGGCAGAGATGCGCTGGAGGAGCCGCCCCGCGCCGCCGCCGTCGAGCACGCGGTGGTCGAAACTGAGCGTGAGCTGCGCCTCGGTGACGGGGACGAACGTCGAGGCCTCCTTGTCCCAATGCGGCACAACACGGCCCGCGCCCATTCCGAGCACGAGCGTCTGCTCGGGGAGGGGAATGGGGGTCGCCCATTCGAGGCCAAAGGTGCCGAAGTTGGTGACGGTGGCGATGCTGCCGCCCTGGGCGTTCGCCGGCAGGCGGCGCTGGCGGGCGAGCTCCACGAGTTCATTGTAGCGCGCGGTCATCTCGGCGAGCGGCGTGCGGTCGGCGTGGCGCAGGACCGGGACGAGCACGCCGTCCTCCGCCTCGACGGCAAAGCCCACGTCGATCGCCCGCGGATGCACGATCTTCTGGCCGATCAGCCGTCCGGCGGGCGCGCTGTTTTCGCCCAGCGCCATAGCGAGCGCTCGGAGTGCATACAGCGCCGGGCCCGGCTTCGGGTCGCTCGACTTGCGGTGCGCGAGCATCGTGTCCAGGCGCACTGGCATGCCCACGGTTGCGAGTGGGCGCGTCCAGCTCCGGCGCATGGCATCGGCCACCGCCACGCGCATCGAGGACGCTGGGCTGAGCTGATGATGGTCGAGCGAGGTCAGGAATTTCTCGAAGTCCTCGACCGTCACGCGCCCTGCGGCGCCGCTGCCGGCGATGCCGGCGAGGTCGGCGGCGTGCAGGCCGAGTTCGTTCATCCGCGCCTTCATCCGCGGCGACATAAAGCTCGCGCCCGCGGCGTGGGCCGGCACCGGCAGGCCGCGGACGGTCGGCTGCACGCCGGAGTTCTTTTTTTCGGCCGGGCTGCTCGCGGCGACTGCGCGGGAATCGCCCGCGACCGGCGCCGACACGGGCGCATCCAGCCCCGCACGCTTCGCCTCCTCGTCCGTCACTTCGAGAAAACCGAGCGCCGCACCGACGGCATAGCTATGCCCCACCTCCACGAGCAGCTCCGCCACGCGCCCCGCGCAGGGTGCGGTCACGCCCATGGTGGCCTTGTTCGTCTCGACTTCGAGGATGTCCTGGTCGCTTTCGACCGAGTCGCCGATCGTGAAAGGCATCGCGACGATCGTGGCCTCGGCGATGGATTCGCCGAGCTGCGGCATGATGATGGGAATTCTCGGCATGGTCTCGTTTTCTAAAGTCGGAAAAGTTCGCGCATCTTTGCGCTGATGGTCTTCGCAGTCGGCCGGTGCGTGCCCCAGAGGTTTGGGTGATAAGGAACGGGCGTGTCTTTCGCGTTGAGCCGCTGCGGTGGCGCGTCGAGCAGGCCGAAGCCGTCAGTCGCAACACGCGCGAGGATTTCGGCGGTCACGCCGCCCCACGGCCATGCCTCGCCGACGGCCAGCAGGCGGCCGGTCCGCGCGACGCTGGCGAGCACGGTGTCGGTGTCGAGCGGCTTGATCGTGCGCAGGTCGATGACCTCGACCTCCCAGCCCTCCAGCGCCAGTTCCTCGGCGCACGCGAGCGACTCATGGAGCATCGCGCTGTAGGTCACGATCGTGGCGTCGCGCCCTGCGCGGGCGATGCGCGCCTTGCCGGTGGGCATGGCCTCCGTCGGGAGTGCCTCGGCTTTCAGATGATAGTAGAGATACTTGTGCTCGCAGAAGATGACCGGGTCATCGATGGCCACAGCTTCCAGCAGCATCGAGTAGGCGTCCTCGACAGTCGCGGGCGTCATCACAATCAGCCCCGGATAATGCGCGTAGAGCGCCTCCATGCTCTGGCTGTGAAACGGCCCCGCGCCCGCGGTGCCGCCGCTCGGCAGGCGGATGGTGATGGGGCAGGGGACATTCGTGCGCCAGTGCAGCGTTGCGGCGTGGTTCACGATCTGGTTGAAACCGACGGTCGAGAAATCCGCGAACTGCATCTCGATGATCGGGCGCATTCCCTCGATGGCCGCACCGATGGCGCTGCCGACCATCGCGTCCTCGCTGATCGGCGCGTCGAGGACCCGGCCCGGAAACTCCTGCGCGAGATTCTTTGTGGCCTTGAACGCGCCGCCGAATGAACCCACGTCCTGGCCGTAGATATAGACGCGCGGGTCGTCTGCGAGAGCGCGGGCCTGGGCTTCGCGGATGGCTTCGAGGTAGGTGATCATTCGGCGTGAAATCCGTCGCTGAGATGCCGCGTGGCGAGTGCGCACCAGTCCTCCTCGTCGGGGTTGGGAAGGGGCTCGCGCATCGTGGTGGCCACGGCCTCATCGATCTGCCGCTGCGCCGTCGTTTCGAGTTCGCACAGCGCGGCCTCGTCGGCCCACCCTTCCGTGCGCAGGCGCTGCTCGGCAAGCTTGAGGCAGTCCAAGCCGAGCCGCGATTCGCGGAGTTTCTCCTCGATGTAGTGGCTGTCGTCGTGCTCGCCGTGGCCGCTCAGCCGCAGCAGCGATGCGACCACGAGCTGGGGCCCGCCGCCCGCCCGCGCATTGCCGACCGCCTCGCCCAGCGCGTTCAGGCATTTCTCCAGGTCCGTGCCTTCCACGGTGTGACCGGTCACGCCGTATCCCACGGCTTTGTCCACGAGGTCCGCACAGGCAAACTGCCGCGCGTTCGGCGTCGAGTAGGCGTACTGGTTGTTCGCCACGACCACGACCAGCGGCAGCTTTTCCACCGCCGCGAGATTCATCCCCTCGTGAAATGCGCCGGTCGAAGTCGCCCCGTCGCCCAGGCACGTCGCGCCGACCGTCCCCTCGATGCCGCGAAAGCGGCGCGCGAGCAGTGTGCCAGCGACCGCCGGGATCATGGCTCCGAGGTGGCTGATCATCGCGAGCTGTCCCTCGCGCGGCCGGCCGCGATGCACATTGCCGTCGCGCCCGCGCATCGGCCCGAGCCGCGAGCCCATGTAGGTGCGCGTGCAGTCGAGCAGGCTCTCGCCGAAAGCCAGCCGCCCTGCCTGATCGCGGATGAGCGGAGCAAAGACGTCGCCTTTCCGCAGAGCCATGCCGACCGCCACGCTCAGCGCCTCCTGACCGCGCCCGAGGAAGACGCCGCCCGTGATTTTCCCGCCACGGTAAAGGCTCGCGAGTTTCTCCTCCAGAAGCCGCGCCAGCAGCATCCAGCGGTAGGCCGCGAAAAAAGTATGTCGAATCTCTGAAGGCGCCGTCGCGGGGGACGCTGCCTCGGTGGCTTGGAGCATGGCGGCGACTCTAAGAGGCCCGTCGCGCGCGGCGCAACGGTTTCTTCACCGTGCCTGGACGCAGCGGAAGCCGAGATGATTCGTGCCCGTGTCTTCCTCGCCCTTTCCGCGCGTGCCGACCATGTAGCGCGTGCAGTATTCGTCGGTGCAAAGGTAGGAGCCGCCGCGGTGGACGCGCTTTTTCGTGCCGGGCTCGGATGGATCGAAACTGTCGGCCGGTCCCTGCGGATTGCGCGCCACGCCGGACGCGGCGAGGCGGGCGAAATAGTCCGGGCGATACCAGTCGCTGACCCATTCCCAGACGTTGCCAGCGACATCGTGGAGCCCGTAGGCGTTCGCCGGGAACTGCGCGACCGGCGCGATGCCCGCGTAGCCGTCCTCGCCCGTGTCTTTGACCGGGAATTTTCCATCGAAGATGTTCGCCATCCATTTGCCGCCGGGCTTGAGGTCATTGCCCCACGCATACAGCTCGCCAGCCCGCCCGCCGCGTGCGGCGAATTCCCACTCCGCCTCGGTCGGCAGGCGCTTCCCAGCCCACTTCGCATAGGCCACCGCGTCGGCGTAGCCCACATGGACGACGGGATGCTTCTCGCGGCCCGTGAGCTCGCTGCCCGGCCCCGCGGGGTGCCGCCAGTTCGCGCCGCGCACGTAGCTCCACCACTGGAAATGATCCGTCAGCGGAACCGGCGTAGCGGGCGGCGTAAAAACGACCGCGCCCGCCACAAGATTCTCCGGCGGCGCATCGGGGAAATCCTCCGCGCGCGGCGTCTGCTCGGCGATCGTCACGTATCCCGTCGCTTTCACAAACTCCGCGAACTGCGCATTCGTGACCTCGGTGCGGTCCATCCAGAATCCGTCCACATAGACGCGGTGGATCGGGCGTGCGTCGGGCATCGCATCCTTCCCGCCGCACAGGGAGGAAGTCGGGTCGTCCGATCCCATGGAAAACTCACCGCCCGGAATCCAGACCATTCCCTCCGGCGCCGGGCCGGGCGCCTTGGCGGCATTCGCCACCGTCTCCTGAAAGCCCGCCGGCAGGGACTTCGCGGGCGCCGCCGCCTTCCCGGAGCGGGCACCCTGCACCGCCCAGACCGCAGCGGCGATGGCGAGTGCGATGATCGCCATCCGGCCCGTGCGGGCTTTTGCGGGCGCGGTTTGCGGTGGACTGACTCTCGGTTTTTTCGGCATGAGTGGAGCCTCGATAACCCCCGATCGCCGTCCGGTCAACGCGCCCGGCAGAGCCAGCCGAATTCCATCCACATCGCGAACCAGTGGCGGATCTTTTCAGCGTTCGCCTCGGGCAGGTCGCGCGATCCGGCAAAGGCCGCGTCGCAGGCGTCGGCGAGCGTCGCGCCGTCGCGGAGCGCTGTCAGGAGTCGGTAGGCTTCAGGTTCGAGGCGCTTGTAATAGACCGCGAGATTGAGGCGATGCACGGCGAGGTGAACGGGCCGCCGGCTAGGACGCGAGGCGATGCGGCCTCGGCGCCGCGTGGCCGTGGCGGAGACAGCGTTGCTGAAACTGCCGGTTTCGATCTGGCTCTCCTTGAATTTGCCAAGCAGGTCATCCACCGGATGATCGAGTTCGAGCAGCGTGAGGTAAGGCTGGAGGCCGATCCGCAGGCGGTCGGGCGGAAGGGCGGTGATCTTTTCCGGCTGGAGCACCGGCTTTCCCGGCTCGTCGAATGCGACGACTCGCGCCCACTCGACCCGCACGATGTCGATGGCGAGCCGCTC
>JAYTML010000116.1:0-1816 GCA_043728655.1 Chthoniobacter sp.
CCCGGCTCCGGCGCTTTGCCATACGGCAGCGCCGTCAGCCCGCGCTCGTCAAAAATCTCCGCGATGGCGAAGAACGCCGCCTTCGCGTTCAGCGTGTCGAAAATCGTCTCCACCAGCAGGATGTCCGCGCCGCCATCGAGCAGCGCCCGCGCCTGCTCGCCATACGCGCGCACCAGCTCGTCCCACGTCGTCCCGCGGGTCGAGGCATCATTCACATCCGTGGAAATCGACGACGTCTTCGTGGTCGGCCCGATCGCCCCCGCGACGAAACATTTCCGCCCCGGCTGCGCCGCCATCACCGCATCCGCCGCCTTCCGCGCGCACTCCGCCCCCGCCCGCCCGAGTTCATAAGCCAGCGACTCCATCCCATAGTCGCCGAGCGAAATGAACTGCGCGTTGAAAGTGTTCGTCTCCGCGATGTCCGCGCCCGCCTCGAAGTACCGCCGGTGAATCTCCTCGATGATCTGCGGCTGCGTCAGGTTCAGCAGCTCGTTGTTTCCCTTCAGATCCTTCCCCGTCCAATCCTTAAACCGCTCCCCGCGAAACTGCTCCTCCGTCAGCTTGTATTGCTGGATGGTCGTCCCCATCGCGCCGTCAATGATGACGACACGTTCGCGGAGCAATTCTTCAAGCGGATGAAAGGCGGACATAAGGGTGCGGAAATAAACGCAACGACCCACCCGCCGCAAGGAACAAATCCTCCCATCATGATGGGAGGATGGGTATTTTTGCGATTGTCGCTGAGTGCAGTCTGCCCATGCCCCGGTTTGGTGGACTATTGAGAGAGCGCGCGCTTGTCCGGCGGCGTGATCAATTCGCGATTACGAAGGGTGTTCGCGGGTTCTTCCACGGTTTCCGACGCCCCGCCGGGGGTGAGGCGGAAGTCCGCATCGAGCACCGCGTTCAATTCCTGCATCGCGCTCGTGAGTGTTTCGCGGAGCGCGATCGCGGCTTGATCCGACGAGGGATCGAGCGGCTCGGCCATGATTTTTTCGCAGCGTTTTGAGAGCGGCCTTTTCGCATTGGTGCTGCCGGCACGGGCGAGGAGTGCGTTTACCTCAGCGACCCGGCGCTGCACGTCGCGGATTTTCTCCAGCGCGGCGGCTTCGGTGGTCTCGCCGGCGGCGACACGCTGCAACTGGCGGCACTCGAAAAGGCGGCAGCGCTCGGGCCGCGCTGCGTAGATGGAGCATTGCGCATCCTGCCAGGCGGGGCACGGCTGGAGGATGTAGTGCGCGCCTTTTTTGCGCTTCAGCTTGAGCCCGAGCGCGGCGAGCGCCTTCGGCGAGTCGGCGGGTTGGAGGCGGACGGTGTGAAACATCACGCCGTTGCAGCAGAGGCCGCATTCGTTGCAGAGGTTCACGGGGTCTGCGTCGGTCAGGAGGATTCCAACGCAGAGACGCGGAGGCGCAGAGGAGGCAGAGGAAAGGCCGGGGACGGGAAACGGAGAGCCTGTCTCCGCGGCCTCTGCCTCTCTGTGTCTCTTCGTTTCAAAAAAAACTCCACGGCACGTCTGCGTCTCAGGACTGGACTGCGGCGGGGCCGGGCAGTTCCAGCAATTCGACGCCACCGTTTTGCTCAGTGAAGTAGCGCTGGGTCCAGGCGTTTGGGAAGAGGACGCCGGGCTGGCCGGCGCTGTCGGTGGCGAGGCGGCAACCGGTGGGGAGCTTGAGGCCCTTGAGTTCGGTGCCGGGCGGGAGCCAGCGGAAGCATTCCCAGCTCGCGTTTTCGAGCGTGCTGGGCGCGCCGTACTCGGCCTCGAGGCGGTATTGCACGACCTCAAACTGGAGGGGGCCGACGGCGGCGAGGAGCGGGA
>JAYTML010000117.1:0-2303 GCA_043728655.1 Chthoniobacter sp.
CCATCTGCACGCCGAGCCGCGCGACGATCCTCACGGGGCAATACAGCCATGTGAACGGCATCCGCACGCTCATCGGCTCGCTGCCTGAGGCGAGGCAGGCGTTGCCGACGCTGATGAAGGCGGCTGGCTACGAGACGGCGATGGTCGGCAAGTGGCACCTCGAAGCGGAGCCTTCGGCGTTTGATTTTTACTCGGTCTATCCGGGGCAGGGATCGTATTTCAACCCGATCTACCTCGAACGTGGGCCGAAGCCTTGGCCGCAAAATACACGGCGTGTCGCGGGCGCCGACTCCACGCACGAGAGCGATTCGGTGACGGATATTTCGCTGGCCTGGCTGAAAGGCCGCAAGTCGGACAAGCCGTTCTTTCTCATGCATCACTTCAAGGCGCCGCACGACAACTTCGAGAACGCGGAGCGCTACGACTTTCTCTACGACGACGTGAAGATGCCGGAGCCGGAGAGCCTGTGGTCGTCGCGCAATTACGGCTCCGAGGCGACGCAAGGCACGGGCACGTCGGTCGGGAAACGGAACACACGGCGCAACATGGGCATGCACATGTTCGTCGATCCGAATCTGTCCGACGACGAATACAAGCGCGTCGCCTACCAGCGCTACATGAAGAAATATCTGCGCTGCGTCCGCGGCGTGGACGACAACGTCGCGCGTCTGCTCGACTATCTTGAAAAGTCCGGCCAGCTCGACAACACGCTCATCATCTACACGTCCGACCAGGGCTTCATGCTCGGCGAGCACGACTACATCGATAAGCGCTGGATGTACGAGGAGTCGCTGCGGATGCCTTTCATCGCGCGCTATCCGAAGCTGATCAAAGCCGGGACAAAGTCCGATGCGCTGATCAACAACACCGACTTCGCACCCACGCTGCTGGCTGCCGCGGGGGGCGCCGTGCCGGAGGCGATGCAGGGGCGCAGTTTTCTCCCGATGCTGCGCGGCGAGCCTGAGCCTGGCGACTGGCGAAAGGCGACGTATTACCGCTACTGGATGCACATGGCGCATCACGACAACCCGGCGCACTACGGCATCCGCACGAAAGGCTTTAAGCTGATCTTCTTTTACGGACTCCCGCTCGACGCGGAGTTTTACAATGCCAAGGAGAAGGGGGTGCCGACCACTCCGGGCTGGGAACTCTACGATCTGAGCAAAGACCCGATGGAGCTGCACAACGTCTATGCCGATGCCGCATACGCGAAGGTGCGCGACGATTTGAAAAAGGAACTCCTGCGCGTGAAGGAGCAGGTCGGCGACACCGACGAGAACTATCCCGAGCTGATGAAGGTGCGGGAGAAGACGTGGTGATGACGGGGCGGGCGACTACTTGCCGGGCTTTCGCGGTGCGCCGGGGTCGGTGTAGGGCGGCTGCTCGAAGCGCGGATCGCCGGCGGCGGCGCGCGGGTCGCCGCTGTTTGTGAGCACGCGGAGGAGTTGCGCGGCGAGCGCGGTCTTCTGCGCCGCGTAGGCGGGATCGGCGGCGACGTTTACTGCCTGGTCCGGGTCTTTGCGCAGGTCGTAGAGTTCTTCGCCGGGGCGTTTGGCAAAGGCGAAGTCGTAGTGCCATTTCCACTGCGTCTCGGCGCGGTGCGCGATGAGCCACGCCTTGGTCGGGCTGGCGTCCATGTCGGGAAAGGCGGCGCGGGTGTTGTCTTCGAGCACTTGCGCGGAGGGCGCGTCGGTTTCGCTGACGCCGCCGGGAGCGCCCATCGGCCAGCGGTCGGGGGCGAAGTTGCGGATGTAGAGGAAGTCGCGTGTGCGCAGGGCGCGCATGGGATACGGGCGGTTTTCCTCGCGGGCGGCGGCGACGTGGCGCTCGCGCCCGGTCACGACCCATGTGCGCTCGGGATCGACCTGTCCTCCTTTCTCCGAGGTGAGCACCGGCCAGAGGCTGCGCGCATTCATCCCGGCGGGTGCGGCGACTCCCGCGGCATCGAGAAAGGTGGGAGCGAGATCCATGAGGTTCACGAAATCATCGATGACGCGGCCGCCTTTGCCGCCAGGCACGCGGACGGCGAGCGCCACGCCGGTGCCGAAGTCGTAGAGGTTGCACTTTCCGCCCGGCACGCCGGGCATCCCGTGGTCGCCGCTGAGGACGATGAGCGTATTCTCCAGTTCGCCCGCGGCCTCGAGCTGCGCGAGGAGCACGCCGATGTAGGCGTCGCACGCCTGCGCCTCGCCGAGGTAGTCCGCCACGTCCTCGCGGATCTCGGGCTCGTCCGGGAGATAGCGCGGCATTTTCCCGCGGAGCGACTCGGGATCAATGCCCCAGAGCGCCTTGCCGGAGCCTTT
>JAYTML010000118.1:0-1712 GCA_043728655.1 Chthoniobacter sp.
GCTGCTCCACCGATAGCTCCGGGTGCTGGCTCGCATACGACTGCCCCGGAGTCGCGCAGCCAGGCAGGCCGGCGAGAATCAGACATATCGCTGGCAGCAAGGCGGAGGGACTCATGGATTTCATGCAGCGGAAGGTGCCGTGCCGTCCTCCCGAGGCAAGCAAATCGGTGGCTCATGTGACTTTCACCTCCTGCCTCGTGCTCCGGACTGCCGCGCATTGTCCGGGTCCGCGTCGAGCGTTCGCTTGGGTATCTCCGGCGGAATCTGCGGCGGCGATCCCTCCCGCCGAAGCTCCTTGCCGAAACAAAAAGGACGCCCGCGAAGGCGTCCTTTTCGGCTGAATGTCTGGCGCGTTGGCGGCTCTTACTTCGCCTCTTCGATCTTCGTGAGGGCGATGGTCTTCTTGCCGTCCTTCTCGGTGATCACGCCTTCGGCGGTCGCCTTGACGGTGTCCTGGCAGATCGTCTTGTGAAAGGCCTTCGCGACGTCGTTCTTGTCCACGAGGATCACTTCCTTTTTGCCGGCCGCGGTGGTCACGGTGATCGCGGCCTGGCAGGAGTCGGCGATCTTCAGGGTGCATTTGGCGCACGTGGCGTCGCCTTCGATTTTTGTGGCGTCTGCCGCGTTCACGGAGAGACCGAGAGCGGAGAGGGCGATGATGCTGAGGAGTGCGAGTTTTTTCATGGTTTGGGTTTGTTGGTTGTCTGCTCTTACGAGCGGTTGGGAGCTTCAGACGCGGCGCGCGCCGCTTTGTTCAGGAAAAGATGCGCGCGTCATTTCGCCAGCACAAAGGTGTCCGGGAAACCCGTGACCTCGCCGGACGCGGGGATGTTTTCCGCATCCACGGTGTAGGAGAGAAAGGCCATGCACATCTCGTCGGCCGTCCCCTCTCCGCGCCGCACCTCGCGCGGCGGCTTGCTCGGGTTGTGCGGATTCGCGTCCGAGTTGTCGTAGCGTGCCGTGAGATGGATCAGCGTGCCGCGAGGCAGCTTCACCGGCGCGACAAAGCGGTACGTCATCTGCCAGTTGAAACTCCAGTCCGGCACATGGATGAGCTTTTTCTCCGTCCCGTCCGGGAGGCGAGCGGTGACCGTGATCTCCCGGCCGATGAGGTGCATGTGCGGCATGATCGCCTGGAGCGTCACGTCCGCGGGAATCGGCAGCCAGCCTTCCGTCCGGTAATTCGCCTCGCCCGCCGGGATGCGGAGCTGCCGCGCGCGGATTGGGAAAGTGCGGATGCGTTTCTCGACCGGTGCTTTCGCGAAATAGATGCCTACCTGCGTCATGTCCGTCTCCGCCTTGCCCGTGCGGTGGTAGTGGACCTGCATCACCACATCCGCGCCTTTCGGCAGCCGCATGCCGAGCCCCTCCGGCAGATGGCGCGGGAAATTCCCCGGCGCCCAGCCGCCGAGCGAGCCATTCGGCAGAAAGCCCGGCCCGCCGAATGACACGTAGCCCGGCTCGGGCGACGCCGCGTCGAGCTCACGCGCGCGTCCGCTCGTATCGAGAAAAAGCAGGACGTGATGCACCACGCGCGCCTTGCCCGGCCGCACCTGCACCGCCGAGACGTAGCGATCCGCCGGAAAGGTCGTCGGCAGCACAAACGCCTGATACACATCGCGCCCCTCCGGCCCCACCTCGTAGCTCTGCGCCGGCTTCAGCACCAGGTCCGGCTCGCCCAGCATCCAGCCCGCGGGGAACTGCGGCGCCGG
>JAYTML010000119.1:0-2170 GCA_043728655.1 Chthoniobacter sp.
CTGAGCAACGACTGGAACGGCCTCGTCGCCACGGCGGACAATCTGATGCGCCGCCGCCGGACAGACGAAGCCATCGACGTGTACGCCGAGGCGCTCGAAATCGCCCAGCAGAATCCGAAGAACGTCTCCCTCGCCGAATTTGGCCGCGTCTGCGTCAGTCTCGGCAATCTGCTGAATCAGAACCGGTCGAGGGACGAGGCGCGCGCCACGCTGATCAATGGGCGGCTCTTTCTTCTCAAAAACAAAGGCCCCGGCACCTCCGTCGAGCAGATCGAGAATCTTCTTCGCAAACTCCCCAAGGAGTGACGCGCCGGCAGCGCCGCCCATCGCGCGCCGCCCGCCGAACCGCTGGCATTTCGCCCGGCGCCCGCTACCGTCTGCGCCCCTATGTCACTTTGGAATACCGCCCACCCCTGGCTGCGCGAACTCGTCTCCTACGAACCCGGCAAACCAATCGAGGACGTGGCTCGCGAGCTAGGGCTCAAGCCCGGCGAGATCATCAAGCTCGCCTCAAACGAAAACCCGCTCGGCCCCTCGCCCAAGGCGCTCGCCGCCATGCGCGACATGCTGGAGCGCTCCCACTTTTATCCCGATGGCGGCGGCTACTATCTGCGCGAGGCCATCGCGGAAAAGACGGGGCTGAAACGCGAAAACGTGATCCTCGGCTGCGGCTCAAATGAGGTCATCGAGTTCATCGGCAAAGCCTTCCTCAATCCCGGTGACGAGATCATCTGCGCCCGCCACGCCTTCGTCGTGTACAAGCTCATGGCCACGCTTTTCGGCGCGGTGACCGTCGAGGTTCCAGATCCGAATTTCGCCCACGACCTCGACGCGATGGCCGCCGCGATCACCCCGCGCACCCGCGAGATTTTCATCGCCAATCCGAACAACCCCACCGGCACGCTGCTCTCGCAGGAAGAGATCGACCGCTTCATGGAAAAGGTGCCCGACCATGTCGTCGTCGTCTTTGACGAGGCCTACTACGAGTTCCTCGAAAACCCGCCCGACACGCTCAAGTTCGTCCGCGAAGGGCGCAACGTCGTGGTGCTTCGGACCTTCTCGAAAATCCAGGGTCTCGCGAACCTCCGCATCGGCTACGGCCTCGCGAAGCCCGAGCTCATCGACGTGCTCCAAAAGACGCGCCAGCCTTTCAATGCCAACGGCATCGCCCAGGCCGGAGCGCTTGCCGGACTCGCCGACGACGACCACCAGCGGAAGACGCGCGAACTCACCATCGAAGGCCGCGACTGGCTCCAGCGCGAGTTCGCCGCGATGGGCCTCGAATTCGTGCCGAGCTTCGCAAACTTCATCCTCGTCCGCGTCGGCGACGGCAAAGCCGTCTTTCAGGCGCTGATGCGAAAGGGAATCATCGTCCGCGACATGAATTCCTACGCGCTGCCCGAATGGATCCGCGTAAGCATCGGCACTATGGAGCAAAACGCGCGCTTTCTCGCCGCCCTCCGCGAACTCCCGAACCTCGCCGCTGCGGCACCCGCGCAGTAGGATTCCCGGCCGGGAATGCGGACAAAAACGTCCCCCGTTTTGAGGGAGTGCAGCCTAGGGGGGCGAACTCCAAGCACGGATTGAGTTTGCGTGAGCATCACGCACACAGGCGGACGGATTCACCGTGTGGAAGACGGATGCAAATGGTCAGGCCGCCGATTGCGGCCGGGGCAGCAGTGACCCTTCCACCGCACGCTTCGATGCAGCGTTTGACGATGGCGAGGCCAAGACCTGCACCGCCGGTGGTGCGCTGGCGGGCGGCTTCGGGGCGGTAGAAGGGCTCGAAGATTTTCCCGAGTGCATCGGCGTGAACGCCGGGGCCGTGATCGCGGATCGTGATCTCGCATTGGTCGGCGTCGGCTTGCGCGCGGATTTCGATTGGGCCGGCGTGGGCGGCGTAGCGGACGGCGTTGCGGAGGATGTTGGAAAGCGCGCGGTCGAGGGCTTCGCGGATGGTGTGGATCCGTAGTCCGGCGGGGATGTCGGTTTCCACGCGGGCGTCGGCGGCTTCGCGGGTGATGACTTCGGCGACGAGATCGGGCAGCGAAAACTCTTCCGGCGCGGCGAGCGCGGGCAGCGCGGATACTTTTGAAAAGGAGAGCACTTCCTCGACGAGACGGGCCATGTGTTGAAGTTCGCCGTCGAGCTTTTGGATGTAGCCGGTTTG
>JAYTML010000120.1:0-6797 GCA_043728655.1 Chthoniobacter sp.
TCGCGCGAGCTGGAGCTGGGCCTGCGCCGCGAGCCGATCACCGCCGAGGCGCGCACGGACATCGATTTTTTTGCGCGCGGCAGCGGGGCGAACAAATACAACTGGCTGCCGCTCATCCGGCCGGTGGCGGGCTTCGAGGTGCGCTACTTCGATCCGCGCCTGAACGCATGGCTCGACCGCTGGACCGACCAGGGCACGCGCCCGCTGCTCGTCCGCATCCGCATTTGGAAAAACGCGGACGACGCCCCGGTCGAGGCCGTGCTCCCCGTGCCGTCCGCGCAGTTTCAGCAGCAATGAAACGCGCGCGCCTTTCCAAATGCGGCTCCGCGCTCCTGCTCGTGCTGTGGGCGCTGGTCGTGCTGACGGCGGCGGTCTTCACCTGGGTGGCCGTCATCCAGGGCGAACTCCAGCTCCACGCGGAAGCGAACCGCGACGTGGAGGCCCGCGCGATGGCCCACTCCGGCCTCGCGCTCGCCTTTCATCCGCTGGTGACGCAGAAGACGCCGCTGCTGGAGGAGGATGTGACGCCGGACCTGGGCTACAAAGTGCGCATCGTCAGCGAAGGCGGGCGGCTGAACATCAACTGGCTGCTGCGAGGCGAGGAGCCGCGCAAGCTGGTCATCCTCAAGCAATGGCTCGAAGGCCGCGGCCTGGAATTCCAGCAGCGCGAGGCGCTCGTGGACTGCATGCTCGACTACGTGGACACCGACGACCTGAAGCACACCAACGGGCAGGAGGACGAGGGCGACTACCGGCCGGCGAACCGCGAATTCACAAGCATCGACGAGATAGCCAAGGTCGCAAACTCCGGGCCGCTCGTCTCGCAGGCCGGCTGGAAAGACGACCTCACCATCGACAGCCAGGGGCCCATCGACCTCATCGCCGCGCAGGTCCCGATCCTCCGCCTGCTGCCCGGCCTCGGCGAGGCGCGCATCGCGGCGTTTGTGAAATTCCGGCAGGGCGCGGACGGGCTCGACGGCACGCTCGACGACCACGAATTCAAGAACCTCAAGGACGTGCAAACCTTCCTCGGCCTCGGCGACGCGCAGTTCAAGGAGCTCGGCGGGCTTGTCTCCATCAAGGATCCGACGATGCACATCACCAGTGAGGGCCGCTCGGGAAATGCCTATCGACAAGTGGAAGTGGTTGCCCGAAAAGCGGCGGGCAATCCTCAAATCCTTTCCTGGAAAGAATGAAGAAACCCGGCGCGCCCCACGCGCTTCTCACCCCCGACGCCGATGGCTGGCGGCTCATCCGTGCCGGGACCACTGCGGTGAAAGCCGCCACGCTCGGCGAAGCGGCCGCGGCCCTGCCCGCCGGCGTGAAGGTCCACCTCGCGCTGCCCTGCCAGGCCGTGCTGCTGGAGCGGATGACGCTTCCCTCCGCGGATCGCGGGGAGCTGGCCGGCATGGTCCAGCTTCAGCTCGAAAAGACGCTGCCTTTTCCCATCGAGGACGTGTCGTCGGATTTCGTAGTCGTCGAGAGCGCGGGGAATGAATCCACGCTCGTCTCCGCATCGGCCCAGCACGCGCAGCTCGACGCGCTCTGCGCCCCGCTCCGCGAGCGCGGCCACCTGCCGGACAAGATCACGCCTTTCGCCATGCACATCGCGGCCGACGGGCGGGCGGACGAGACGGTGCTCGCCGTCTATCCCGAGCAGGGGCAGCTCGTCGTGGCGATTTGCGAAAAGGCCCAGCTCGCCTGGACGCATGTCATCCCCTCGACCGATGACGGCGCGCTGCGCGACGCCCTCCCGCAGATGCTGCTCGGAGCGGAGATGGAGGGCGTGCCCACGGCCGTCGCCCGCGTCCGCCTCGCGCAGGAGTGCGCGCCGCTCCGCGAGACGCTGTCCGCGTTTTTTAAGGTCCCCGTCGAGCTGGTGTCCTTCGACGGCGATCTGCCGGAGCCCGCCGTCAACCTCGTGCCCGCCTCGTGGCAGGCCGATGTCGTGCGCGGCGAGCGGGCCGCGCACTGGCGCCAGCGCATCATCGCCGCCGGCGTGCTCTACGCGCTGGCGATCGTCGCCGGCTTTGCCTACCTCGCGTGGATGAAGGCGCAGGCGCGGAAGATCGACGCGCAGTACGCCGCCGCCCAGCCCGTGCTGCAATTCGTGCAGAGCCGGCAGCTCCGATGGAAGACGCTCTCGCCCGCCGTCGATCCCACGCGCTACGCCGTCGAGCTGCTTTTCCAGGCGAGCAAGAATCTGCCGACGGATACGATCCGCATCACCGAGTTTGACCTCCAGGCGAACCAGTGGCGGATCGTGGGTGAGGCGCCCTCGGCGAACCTCGCGATCGACTACGTCTCGAAGCTCAAGGAAGAAAAGGAACTCGGCGCATTCCAGATCGACGCGAAGCCGCCGCAGCTCCTGCCCAATGAGCACGCGCAGTTCACCATCTACGGCAAGCTATGAGCGGACAGCTTTCCAGCCGCGAAAAGAACCTGTCGGTCATCGTGGGCGCGATCACCTTCGTCCTGCTCACGTATTTCGTTTTCGACTACTTCGTGAAAAGCAAAGCGCGCCTGAGCGCGGACCTCGTGGCGAAGACGCGGCAGCTCAAAACGATGCAGATGCTCAGCTCGGAAAAGGCGCTGTGGGAGCAGCGGGACGCCTGGCTGCGCGAGAAGCAGCCGGTGCTCGCAAATCCCGACAGCGCGGGCGTGCAACTGCTCGATCAGGTGAAGGATCTGGCGAGAAAGCACGGCGTGCTGCTCGACAACCCGCGCATCCGCGAGGCGGCGCGGAAGCCCGAGTACACGGCCATCGGCGTGGAGATCGAAACGAAAAGCCAGTGGCGCGCGCTGATCGCCTTTCTCGGCGAGTTGCAGACGCCGGAGCAGTTCATCGTGCTCGACGGAGCGAACCTGAAAATCGACGCCACCGACCCGACCCAGATGCGCGGGAAATTCAAGATCGCCCGCTGGTACGCGCCGAAGTAGGCGCGTGCGTTGACACGCCGTTTCGCGCGCCGTCTATTCACTGTGAAAGCATTCACCTTTCTCCACCGATGAAACGCTCCCTCCCGATCCTCGCCCTCCTCGCCGGTCACGCGCTCGCCGTGGACAGCGCCATGCCCGCTCCCTTCCCGGCGGATCGCTACGGAGCGATGACCGACAAGTCCCCGTTTGCGCTCGCCACGCCGGTCGAGGCCCCGGTGGTGCCGCAGGCGTCCTTTGCGATGAACTGGTATCTCACCGCCGTCGGGCGCGATGCGGACGGGCAGGATTTTGTGACGATCAAGGCGAATGACGGGTCGGTGAATTTCTCGCTCTTCGGCCGCGAGGAGAATCCTGACACGCAGGTCTCGCTCGCGAGCGTCGATTGGTCGGACACGTTTCGGAAATCGACGGCGATCCTCAAGAAAGGCACGGAGACGGCAAAGGTCATCTTCAGCCAGGAGACGCAGATGACCGCCGTCGTGCAGGGGCCCGCGGGGCAGAGGCCTGGCGGTCCGATGCCGATGCCGGGGGGGGCACTCCCGCCGGTGACCGTGGGAGTGGGCGGCGGAGGTGTCACGCATACGCCCGTCATCCAGCCCCGCATCGCGCTGCCGAGGCCCAGCGCCGCTCCGGTCAATGCGCCGCCGGTACCGGTGGTGCAGCCAGGGCAATTGCCGGGCACGGGCGTGCAGCCCGCCGGGGAAAACCGCCGCCGCGTGCGGAATATCGCCGCGCCGGAGTAGCCGGCTACTGGCGGAGCACGCGGACGCGGTGCGCCTCGCTGTCGCCGATGAAGACCGCGCCGTCGCGATCCGCGAAGACGCCGTGCGGGCGCGCGAGCTGGCATTTCAGCGGATCGCCGTCCGGCCCGTCGCCGCGCGCGCCGGTGCCCGCGAGGACCGAGAGCGTGCCGGACTTCGGATCGATCACGCGGATGGAGTGGCTCTCCGTGTCTGCGATGTAAACGCGCCCGTCGGCACCGATGCTCACGCCCTTCGGCCCGCCGAGCGTCGCGGCTTTCGCGGGACCGCCGTTTCCGGCGAAGCCCGGCTTGCCGCCGATCCCCGCGATGTGGTGGAACGCGCCGGCTTTCATATCGAGGCGGAAGACCGCATTGCCCTCGCGGAGCGCGAGCCAGAGATCGCCACCGGCGTCGAAATCGAGCGCGCGCGGGCCGTTCAGCGGCGTGCCGGCGATGGGTGCGCCGTCGGGCGTCGGCTTCTTTTCGCCGGTGCCGGCAAAGGTCGAGATCAGGCCGGTCTTCATGTCCACCTTGCGGACGCGGTGGTTTTTGATGTCGCAGATGTAGAGGTCGCCCGCGCGGTCAAAACCGATGCTGTGCGGCTCGTTGAGCTGCGCCTTTGCCGCCGGCCCGCCGTCGCCGGAAAAGCCCGGCTGCCCGGTGCCCGCGACGGTGCTGATCGCGCCCGTCTTTGCATCCACGCGGCGGACGACGGCGCTGAGGCGCTCGACGAAAAACACATTTCCCGCTGCGTCGAAGCGCACCTCGTATGGCTCGTTCAGCGCCGCGGCGAGCGCCGGCCCGCCGTCGCCCGCGTAGCCGCGCGTGCCGTTTCCCGCGATGGTCGAGATCGTCCCGTCCGGCGCGACCTTGCGCACGCGCTGGTTGTCCGTGTCGCAGATGTAGAGCGCGCCGTCCGGCCCGCGCGCGATGCCGAACGGGTTGTTCAACTGCGCCTGTGCCGCCGGCCCGCCATCGCCGGAGAATCCCTTCGCGCCCGTGCCGGCGAACGTGGCGAGCTGCGGAGCGGCGTCCGCGTTTTCCACGAGCGCCAGACAGGCGAGAAAGGCGGTGCTGAGAACGGGGAGAAGTTTCATGCGGATCGCATATTCCCGAACGGCGAACGCGAGCGAGACTTTCTTCTCCGCGAATGACCGGGGCCAAAGGTGTCCGGCGAAGGCCGGAAGTTCGCCTTGCCGCTGAGGCCGGGAATTTCAAAGCTCGCCGGGCCCGTCTCCGGCGGGCTTTTTCCCTTCCTCCCATGAAACTCCCGCGCCTCCTCGCTGCCGCCCTCATCCCGCTTTTCACCGCCCAGCTTTCTGCCGCCGACTGGCCGCAATGGCGCGGCCCGCTGCGCACTGGCTTTGTGCCCGCGGGCGAGCCCGTGCCTGCGACGCTTCCAACTGAGCCGAAAGTCGTCTGGCGCGTGCCGATCGGCGAAGGCTTCGCCTCGCCGGTGGTGAGCGGCGGGCGCGTCTTCTACCTCGACAATCAGGACGCGCAGGAGACGGCGCACGCCGCCGAAGCGGCCACGGGAAAGGAGCTGTGGCGCGCGACCATTTTCTCGTCGCACAAGGACGGCTTCGGCATCGGCCCGCGCTGCACGCCGGTCGCGGACGGCGACCGCGTGTATTTCCAGTCGGCGAAAGGCGAGCTGCAATGCCTCGGCGCGGCGGATGGGAAGGTCGTGTGGCGGAAAAACTACGTCGATGACTTCGGCGCGATCTACATCGGCGAAAAGGGCAAGGCCGCTGGCGCGAGCCGGCACGGTGCGGCGGGTGCGCCGATCATTGATGGCGGAAATCTCATCGCGCAGGTCGGCAGCGCGACCGGCGCGAGCATCGTGGCTTTCGACAAGCTGACCGGAGCTGTGGTGTGGAAGGCGGAGAACGACCAAACGGCGTACGCCGCGCCGTTCATCGCCACGGTCGCGGGCGTGCGGCAGTTTCTCAGCTTCACCGCGGAGGGGCTCATCGCGCTCGATCCGCGCGACGGGAAGCTGCTGTGGCGAGTGCCGCTCAAGACCGCGCTCGGCCGCCACGTCACCACGCCGGTCGTCAGCGATGACCTCGTGCTCGTCGCCTCGCACCAGACCGGCCTCGTCGCCACGCGTGTCGCTAAGGCCGGCGCGGCGCTCACGGCCAGCGAGGCGTGGGTGAACAAAGGGATGGGGATGAATTTCTCCAGCCCCGTCGTGGTCGGCGGGCATCTCTACGGCCTCGGTCCCGCGAAAAACGTGGTCTGCATCGAGCTGAAAGGCGGCACCGTGGTCTGGGAGAAAACCGGCCTCATCCAGACGAGCGGGGACAAGGCGGAGGCGGCGTTTCTCGTGATGGGAAAGAACATCCTGATGCTCACGGACAGCGGCGAGCTCGTGCTCTTCGCCGCCGACCCGGCGGGATACAGGGAACTCGGCCGCACGCAGGCGTGTGGGAATACGTGGTGCAATCCGGCCTACGCCGGCGGCCGCCTCTACCTGCGCGACGCCCGCGAACTCATCTGCCTCCAGGTGCTCTAAAAGCCGCCGCTTTACTCTGGGAAATGGCTGCTGGTCTGCGTCCTGCTATTCCGCAGGCGCGAACCGATGCCCCAATCTCAGAACATCGCGAGGATTCTTCAATACCTTGAGCGACAGCCAAAGGCCCTTCTCTGGCTGGAAGCCATCGCCCTCGTCCTGCTGGTCGGGTTCGTGGATCACCGGATGGGAATCGAAGTCAGCGTCGTGTTTTTCTACTCGCTGCCGATCCTCCTCATGGTGTGGTGCGGGGACAAGATGTCCGGGGTCTTCGTCGCGCTCCTCTCGGCGATTGTTTGGTGGTGGTCGGATGAGAGCCTCGGGCATCCATATCCGGACGGGTGGCATCATATTTTGGAAACGGTGGTGCGCCTCGGCTTCTTCCTCTCATTTGCGGCGGGGTCATCGGCTGTGAAGGCCCACATCGCCCTGCTGGAGCAGTCCCGGAGGTTGAAACGGGAGATCATCCGGATCAGCGAGCGCGAGCAGCAGCGCATGGGACAGGATCTTCACGACGGCCTCTGCCAGTATTTCGCCGCAGTCGGCTGCGCCGCCGGATCGCTGAGGCGGAATCTCGAAAAGCACGGCGCGCCGCAGGCT
>JAYTML010000121.1:0-4907 GCA_043728655.1 Chthoniobacter sp.
CTGGCTCCGCGGCTTCTCCTGAAAGCTGCGGACGCGCGTGCCTTCGAGCCCGAGATGGCCGAAGCGGTTCTCCGGCAGGATCGCCGTGAGCGTGGCGAGGCCGCCGTGTTTCTGGTGAAAGGCGATGCTCGCATTGATGTCCGAGTCGGTGACGCCGTCGCCGTACGTGAGCAGGAAATCCTCGCCGCGCACATGCGGGAGCACGCGCGCGAGCCGGCCGCCGGTCATCGTTTTCAAGCCTGTCTCGACGAGCGTGACCGACCAGTCCTCCTCATCGTGCGTGGAGTGGTACTCGACCGACGACGCGCGGCCGAGACGGAGCGTGAGGTCGCTGGTCATGGCCAGGTAGTTGAGGAAAAACTCGCGGATGACTTCGCCTTTGTAGCCGAGGCAGAGGATGAAGTCCTTATGCCCGTGCGCCGCGTAGGTCTTCATGATGTGCCAGAGGATCGGGCGGTTGCCGACGCTGACCATCGGCTTTGGCCGGTACTCCGTCTCTTCGCGCAGGCGCGTACCGAGACCGCCGCAAAGGATGACGACTTGCATGGGCGGGAGGAATAGCCGGGCGCGGTGCGCGAGGGCAAACGCATTTCACCGCGCGGAAAACTCGAAGTCGGCGACGATGGCGCTGTGGTCTGAGCGGAGGGAGCGGCCGTGCTCGCAGTACACCGCGCGCAGTCCGCGGCTGGACCAGATGTGGTCGATGCTGAGGAGCGGGACGGGCAGGGGCCAGGTCTCCGCGAGGCCATTGCCAGCGGACTCAAAGGCGTGCTTCATCCCCGCGCGGAGCGGTGCGAGGAGCGCGGATTCGCGCGGCGTATTGAAGTCGCCGAGGACGAGGAGATTTCCGCCGAGATGCGGCTGCGCGAGCGCAGCGAGCGCGGCGAAAGCGGGAGCGCGCGGGCGAAGCGGGTCGGCGTAGATGTCGGCCTGGAGGATCGTAAGCGGACGGCCGTGCACCTCCGCGAGGATGACTGCGCACCACGAGCCGTCGGCGAGCGCGCGGTCTTCGCGGGAGAGGATGCGTCCGCGGACGAGGCAGGTCATTTCGCCGACGCACTCCGCGATCTCGTAGCCCGGTATCTCCGTCTGCCACCGCGCCGCGGTGGAGCGGCGGCGGCTGTGGCCTTCCGCGAGCGTGATGACATCGGCATCCTGCGCGCGCAGCCAGCGGGCGATGGCGGGCAGGCTGCGCGCGGGGCGCGAGACATTCCAATGCACCACGCGCAAGGCGCCGCGTTTCGCCGGCCGCGGGTGGCGCTGCCAGCTCGATTGCAGCCAGGCAGCCAGCGCGGCGACTGCGAGAAAAGCCAGCGCTGCGGAAAGGAGCGGGCGCTTTCTCCACCGCCAGAAAAGCGCGCTCGCCGCGGCTCCCGCCGCGATGACCGGCCAGGGCGTGAGGTAGAAGAGCAGGGACGGCCCGAAGATGCTGTCGCGGATGGTGAGACGGAGCAGCACCGCGAGGGCGAGGAGCGCGGCGGCGGCGATCCCCGCGGCGGAAAGGAGGCGGGGCCAGGCGTGGCGGATCACCGCGCGAGCCTTTCAAACACGGCCTTCAGCCGCGGGGCGACCGCGCCGAAGGAGATCCGCTCGCGCGCGAGGGTGAGCGCACGCCCGACTGCTTCCTCCGCATCGTGCGGATGCTCGAGCAGCCGCGCAGCGAGGTCGAAGAGCTGCTCGGTCGTGCGTCCATGCCCGCACAGATCGGGGAAGACGAGGCGCTCGGTCGTGCCATTGCCACCGACGCAGGGGATGCGGCAGAGCAGCGCGTCGCCCGCGACCTGGCCGGGCACGCCGCTGGCATCGAGCTGCCAGACGAGGCGGTGCTTTGCCATCAGGCGCAGGTAGCGCGGGTAGGGCACGCGCCCCTCGACCACGCGGAGCATGCCGTCCGAGAATGGCAGCCGTCCGAGCGTCCGCCGGCCGCGCCAGCCGTCGCAGTTGAAGACCGTCACCGGCTCCTGCATCGGCTCCGCGATCTGGCGGATGGCGAGAAGCGCGGCGAGATGATTGCGCGATGGCGTGGAAAAGCTGCTGGTCCCGATGAGGATCCCGCGCCGCTCCTCCGCAGGCGCGGAGAAATCCCAGCGCTCATCCTCCACCGGATACGGCGTGGGGAGAAACTCGACGCGCCGCGCGCCCGCGCCGGAGTAGATGGGCACGAGGTCGGGCACGGTGGCGATGGCGGCGTCGGCGCGCTCGCAGATTTCCTGGAAGAGCCTGAGTTTATCAGCCTTCCCGAGCAGCGCCGCGACCTGGAACGCGCCCGCCTCTTTCAACGAAACGGCAACCGTCTTCCCCGCGCGGCGCAGTTCCAGCAGCGCGTTACTGCACGCTTTCAAATCGTGGCGCAGGAGCAGCAGCACATGCTTCACGTCGGCGGGGATCGCCTGATCTTTGCGATACAACGCCCCGCCGGTGCAGGCGGCGAAGGCGTGGAAATTCACCGGCGCATGGGCCGCGTCGTCGGGCGGGCCGGCGAAGTCGGGGAAATGCTGCTCGGGGTCGTTACCGCCGGGATTGAGAACGGCCAGGGACATGGATTGCGGACGACACTCCACCGGAAAACCCGCGCCGCGGCAACGCGCGACTCGCCCATTCGCGCGACTAGCGCGCGCCCGAAACGACGGTGCCTTGCAGGAGTTTTTCGCGGTAGCCCTGCATGCTGCACTCGGGCGCCGGGAGGTAGATTTCCTGCACGTCGCCGAGCCGCATGAGAATCCACGGCGAGAGGGAATTCTCGCCGTTTTTCGTATAGACGATGTCGTCGGCGATGAAGACGCAGGAATGGATCGTTTCGTTCGCGGCGTTGTTGAAAAAGAGCACGTCGCCGTAGCGGTAGGGCGGCTGGATCGGGGTGTAGTTTTCGATGACGTGGTGCGAGGCGAGGCGGGTGTCGAGGTAGTAGTCCTGCGGGCTGCGGGAGAAAAAATTCAGCGAAGTCCAGTGGCAGTCCGGCATGCGGCCGCGCGTGGCGAGGTCGGGCGTGGGGTAGGTGTAAAGTCGGCGGCGGGCGAGCGGCGGGAGCAGGTGGACGATGTCGAGCGAAGTGCCGTAGGAGCGCTCCGCCACGGAGGCGAGCAGCGGCAGGATGTCGCTGTCCCGGCGGCCACCGGTCCAGTAGTCGGAGATCACCTTCGGGTCGCTGCCGGCGGGGACTTTGATGTGCGCCACGAGCGTGCGGGTGCGCGTGGCGCTTTGGAAAATGTGCTGCACCTCGGCGTCGTCGCGGGCCTGGTGGAGGAGGGTGCGGAGATCGCTGAAAGCGAGCGAGCGTCCGCGGCGGTAGGTCATCTTGCGGATGAGCGCCTGGGTTTCCGGGGAAAGATCGGTGTCCTTCAGCCAGGCGTCGATGCCGCCGAGGATGAAGATCGGGTCGTGGTGAAATTCATTAAGCGGCGTTTTGGCCAGCTCGGGGTAGATGACGCCGCGCATCTCCGGGGTCATCGCCACGAGATCGGGGATGGCCGGATAAAGCGTGATCACGCCGTCCTGCGCGGTCCAGGTCTTCGGGTTGAGCAGCCGCTGCTGCATGGCGGCGGGCAGGGCGGCGCGGCGGAACAGAGCGAGGAGCGTGGTGCCATCGGCCTCGACGAAGGACCAACGCGGCACGGAGTTGGGCTTGGGGACATCGGCGAGGAGGGCGGCGGGAGCTTCGAGATAGATCGGGCTCGTTTCGAGCTGGCCCCACGGGCCGGGTTTGGCGGGAATCTCCGGGGCTTCTGCGGGCTTCGGCGCGGGGGCGGCGTGGACGGTTTCCAGAACGCCGCAAACGACGGCGAAGGCCGATAGAATGGCAGTGGGTAGTTGTCGGTAGTGCATCGGAAAATATTTGGCGCGGGACGTTTCCAGCGATTCGCCGGAAGGCAAATGAAGATTTCGCCACATTTGACGGAACGGGCCTGACGCCGGACGAAAATCCGCCGTCCGTTTTTCCGCACCGGGCGGCGCGCAATTCACCGGGCCTCAACCGCCGGGAATCGCGCGCCGCTGGGTGTTTGCCGGACTAAACTCTCGCGACCGAAATCACGCCGCACCGTCCGCGGTGGCGAAGGATTCGCTGTGCAGATTGCCGCTTTTGCCAAAGGCCTCGGCGACGCTCAGGACGTGCGACGGCTCGCTGCTGCTGAGCACGTCGGAGTCGCCGTTCCCGTTTTTTTCGCGGGTGCTGAATTTCACGCCGACGAGCTTGGAGACGCCGTGCTCCTCCATCGTCACGCCGTAGAGCGCGTCGGCGCGGGCGATGGTGCGCTTGTGGTGCGAGATGACGATGAACTGCGACTGGGCGACGAAGCGGTCGAGGATCTTGATGAAGCGGTTAATGTTCGACTCGTCGAGCGGCGCGTCCATTTCGTCCAGGACGCAGAAGGGCGACGGCTTCACCATGTAGATCGAGAAGAGCAGCGCCACCGCGGTCATCGTGCGCTCGCCGCCCGAGAGCAGGGTGATGGTCGTGAGCTGCTTGCCAGGCGGCTTGGCGATGATGTCGATGCCGCTTTCGAGCGGGTCGCTTTCGTCCGTGAGGAGGAGGTTCGCCTTTCCGCCGCCGAAGAGCTCCACAAACATCTCGGCGAAGTTCACGCGGATCTTTTCAAACGTCTCCGCGAAGAGCGTCTTCGTGGTGTTGTTGATCTTGGCGATGGTTTCGAGCAGCTCGGCCTTCGAGTTGGTGAGGTCGGTGTTCTGCTTTTCGAGGAAGGTGTGGCGCTCCTCGAGTTCGTCGTATTCCTGGATGGCGTCGAGGTTCACCGGTCCCATCGAATCGAGCCGCTGGTCGAGTTCGCGGACCATGGCGTCGATGCGCTCCCAGTCGATGGCGAAGGCGTCTTCGGGCTCGTCGGCGGGACTGGCTCCTGCAAGTCCCTGATCTTCCACGCTCGGCGCGTCATCCGACGTAGCGGCCTCGG
>JAYTML010000122.1:0-11640 GCA_043728655.1 Chthoniobacter sp.
GAAAGCTATGTGCGGACGCACTCCGACGTAACCTTCAGTCACGGGATCTGCCCTGAATGCCTCAAAGTGCATCATCCGTTTGTGTACGAAGCGCTCCGCGCCGAGGGACGGGCCTAGCGACGCGCGGCGGCGTGCCTTTACTCCCACTCGATGGTCGCGGGCGGCTTGCTGCTGATGTCGTAGCAGACGCGGTTGACGCCTTTGACTTCGTTGATGATGCGGGTGGAAATCTTCGCGAGCAGTTCGTACGGGAGGCGGACCCAGTCGGCGGTCATGCCGTCCTGGCTCTCCACGATGCGGAGGGCGATCGTGTTTTCGTAGGTGCGCTCGTCGCCCATCACGCCCACGCTTTTCACGGGCAGGAGGACGGCGAAGCTTTGCCAGACGCGGTAGTACCATTCGCTGGCTTTCATCTCGGAGACGACGATGGCGTCCGCATCGCGCAGGATGCGGAGTCGCTCGCGGGTGATCTCGCCGAGGATGCGGACGGCGAGGCCGGGGCCGGGGAAGGGCTGGCGGAGCGTGACCTCCTTTGGCAGGCCGAGCTGGGCGCCGACTTCGCGCACTTCGTCTTTGAAAAGCTCGCGGAGCGGCTCCACGAGCTTGAGCTTCATGTTCTTCGGCAGGCCGCCGACGTTGTGGTGGCTCTTGATTAAAGCGGCGGGGTTGCCGGCGATGGCGACGCTTTCGATGACGTCGGGGTAGAGTGTGCCTTGGGCGAGAAATTTGAAGCGGGTTTTGGTTCCAGCTTTGGTCAGCGACTTCACGGCGTCGTCGAAGACGCGGACAAATTCGTTGCCGATGATCTTGCGCTTGCGCTCGGGGGACGTGACGCCTTTCAAGCGGCCAAGGAAGCGCGCGGCAGCGTGGACGGTCTTGAGCTTGATGTGGAAGTTGTCGCCAAAGAGGCGCTGGACGGCCTCGGCTTCATTGGAGCGGAGGAGGCCATTGTCCACAAAGACGCAAGTGAGCTGGTCGCCGATGGCTTTGTGCAAAAGCGCGGCGGCGACGCTGCTGTCCACGCCGCCGCTGAGCCCGAGGAGGACGTGGTCCTTTCCCACCTGCTGCCGGATCTGCGCGCAGATGTGGTCGATGAAGGAGCCCATGGTCCAATCCATTTTGCAGCCGCAGATTTCGTAGAGAAAGTTGGCGATGAGTTCCTTGCCACGCGGGGTGTGGACGACCTCGGGGTGAAACTGGAGGCCGTAGAATTTCTTCTTCGGCTGCTCGATGGCGGCGAAGGGCGAATTGTCCGTGGTGGCGACGGTGCGGAAGCCGCGGGGGAGCTTGGTGAGCTTGTCGCCGTGGCTGTTCCAGATGTCGAGTCCGGCGGGGAGACCGGCGAAGAGCGGGCACGCGCGCTCTTTCACATGGAGCATGCCGCTGCCGTACTCGCGCCGGGCGCTGTGCTCCACCTTTCCGCCGAGGTGGTGCCCCATGAGCTGCATGCCGTAGCAGATGCCGAGGATGGGGACGCCGAGGTCGAAGATGGCGCGGTCTGGCTGCGGCGCGCCCTTTCCATAGACGCTCGCGGGGCCGCCGCTGAGGATGATGCCGAGCGGCTTGAGGGCGGCGATCTGCTTTGCCGGGAGATCGCACCGGACGATCTGCGAATAGACCTGGCACTCGCGGACGCGGCGCGCGATGACCTGGGTGTACTGCGATCCGAAGTCGAGGATGACGATGCGTGAGGCCACCGCCGGGCCCGCGGGACTAGTTGCCGACACGGGTGTTTTCGCGGATGAGCGGATCCTCTGAGCGGTCTGGCTGCACGAGCGTGCCTCCGCCTGTCACGCCGCGCCCGAGTTTGTCCACGGCGGTCGGCTTGGTGGTGTCGGGAGGGAGATCGGTCTCGCAACCGCTGAGCGCTAGGCCCGCACCGGCGAGCGCAATCGAGGCAAGGATGGCTTTCATGGCGGACAGAGATAGCGCGCGCGGATGCGGAAAGTGAAGGTGAAAGTATGGCGCTCGCGACGATTGCGCGCGAGGCGGGCTTGGGAGATAAACGCGCCCCAATGATTCCGGCGGACCTGCTCCTCCATGCGTATCGCAATGCGGTCTTTCCGATGGGCTCGCCCGACGGGGAGATCACGTGGTTTTCGCCGGACCCGCGCGCGATCATTCCGCTGGACGACGGCTTCCATGTGCCGCACGGGCTCCGGCGGGCGTTGAAAAGGGGCGCGTTCGAGATCCGGGTGGACACGGCTTTTGAGACGGTGATGCGCCGGTGCGCAGCGCGGGAGGAGACGTGGATCCACGAGGACATCATCGCCAGCTACGTGGAGCTGCACCGGCTCGGCCACGCGCACTCGGTGGAGGCCTGGCTCGGGGGACAGCTCGCGGGAGGGCTCTACGGTGTCGCCCTCGGCGGGGCGTTTTTCGGGGAGTCGATGTTTCAGGAGGTCACCGATGCCTCCAAGGTGGCACTGCACGCGCTGGTCATGCGCCTGCGGGCGCGCGGCTTTTCGCTGCTCGATACGCAGTGGCTCACGCCGCATCTCGAGACGTTCGGGGCCCTGGAGATTCCCCGGTCGGTGTATCGCCGCCGGCTGCTCGCGTGCTCGGACAAAGAGTGCCGTTTCGGGGAGTGAGCGCTGCGGTCGCGGAGCGTTCCCGAGGAAGGGACTGTGCCGATTTTCTCAATCCGCGCGCGCTTTTCTCAAAATTAAGACACTGAGACGGGCGAATCAGCACGCCAAAAAAACGCATTAGGGTAAATACTGAGTCGGGCAAACTTGGCGACAGAAACGGCACGAAGTGTGGTGATTACGGATGCCAGCAATCCTTTCCATTCGCGCTACGAGCCCGCACCGCACAGTCCAAAAATGAAAATCTCCGCTCGATCCCGCCGCGCCGCTTTCACCCTTGCGGAAACCCTCGTCGGCGCCTCGGTGGCGGCCATTGGCATCGCTGCGGTGGGTTTCCTGAACTCGGCCCACCTCCGCTTCGTGCAGTCCGCCCGGCAGTCGAATGCAGCGACTCTCTCCCTCCAGGAACGGGTCGAGCAAATGCGCCTCGCGGACTGGCGCAAGATCACTGATCCCGCCTACCTGAAGGACACGCTCTACGCCGCGGCGCCGAAGTCATCCGCGCCGCTCGCAAATTTCGCCGAGGAGGTCAAGGTGTCCGCCTTTCCCGATGAGGCGGTGGCGCACAAGCTGATCGTGCAGCGGCTGACCAACGGCACCCGGCAGACGACGAGCGACGGCGACGGGCTGGCCACGCAGCGAATCGCGAAGGTGGACCTCAAAATCACCTGGACCGGCACCGACCGCCGCGCCCGGGTGCGGGCCACGACCACGCTCATCTCCAATGGAGGAATCAGCCGGATGAACCTGCCCGGATTTGGCGGCACCACCACCGGCACCGGCACCGGCACGACCAGCACGCCCGCTCCTTCGAGCACGCCGGCACCCTCAAGCACGCCCGCACCTTCGAGCACGCCCGCACCCTCAAGCACGCCGGCGCCCGCAGCCACGCCAGCGCCGGCCGGAAACGGAAACGGTCGAGGGAACGTGGGGGGCAAACCCGGCAAATCATAAGGATGAACATGCTTCGACTGAAAAAACTCGCGCGTCGCGCCGGCTGGACGCTCACGGAACTCATGGTCGCCACGAGTATTTCCACCATGCTCAGCGCCGGCCTGATCACCGCTGTCATCTCCCTGCAAAAAAGTTTCCTCGCCAGCCGGCATCACATCATCGCGCAGAGCGAGCAGATGCTCCTCCTCGATTACATGGGGCTGGATCTGCGCCGAGCCCTCTCCGTGAGCACATCCGCCACGGAACTGAGCATCACCATCCCGGACTACTACAATGCCAGCGGGACCCCCAGGGACCCGCAGATCCAGGGAAGCCAGGCAGCCTACGGGCCGACCCCGAAGACCATCCGATATTACAAGAGCGGCACCGCAATCTATCGCACCGAGGCCGGAATCCCGACCGCACTGGCGAACAGCGTTTCAGACTTCCAGATGACGTTCCAGAACCTCGGGCAGAGCATCAATGTCACGATCACTTTCACCCCGAAGTACCAGCTCTGGGGCAGGAACATCAACGACCGCCGGGCGAGCACCACGACCTACACCTCCACCCTGCTCCGAAACAAACGCTAACCCCGACCCCTCTATGAACCGCACCCGCTCCCAAGACGGCTCGACCATGCTCGTGGCGCTGATGTTTCTCGGCATCCTCATTGCCGTGGGTGCGAGCACTTTCCTCGTGGTGAAAAACCGCTACCGCCAGGTGCATCAAAACGCCACCTGGCAGGAGGCGCTCCTCGCCGCGGAGTCCGGGATCGATCTGGCGGTCAATGAAATGCGCAAGGATCTCTACGCGCCCAACACGGCCTGGGCGGAATGGTCGAGCGATCCCAATGTCTCCGGCGGTACGGCACCCGCCCTGATCTCGGCCGACGCGGCCTACTACACCTCGAGGGTGCTGCTGCGGGAGGGCGAGGGCGGCCAGCGCTCGTACTGCAAGATCTCGGTGGACGCACCGTCCTGTCTCCTCGATGCCACCGGCGAGCAGTGGTACCGCGTCCGCTGCCTCGGCGTGGCTAATCTGCCAGGAGGCTCGGTCGTCGCCGGGGACAAGACCGACCTGAGACTCCGCAAGTTTGACATGCAATACGACCGCCGTACGGGCGCCCGCGTCCTGCCGCAGGCTACGCGGCTGATCGAGGCGATCGTCAAGCCGGTGGGCACATTCCGCCTCGCGCTGCTGGCGGCCAATAAGATCGACATGAACAACCACAACATCGTGGTGGACAGCTACGACTCCCGCAATCCCGCCAAGTCCACAGGCGGCGCTTATGATCCGGCCAAGCGACAGCAGAATGGCAATATCGCCACGAACGGCCAGCTCATCGACGCCGGAAGCGCCTACATTTACGGAAGTGCCGCCACGAATGGCGGCACCGTCCTCAATCCCACGAACGTCACCGGCGCGATCCGCGACGACTTTTACCAGGAGACCTTTTCGGTGACCCGGCCGATCGTCACGGCGGATGCCGGCACGCCTAATAACATCAGCGGCACCACGACCATCGCCGCCAAGGCAGGCGCTCCGACCCAGGTGATCGTGACGCAAATCAGCCTCTCCGGGAGCAACGTCCTGAGGGTCAGCGGCGCGGCGGATGGCAGCCCCACCTACGCCCAGATCATCGTCAACTCCAACATCTCGCTGAGCGGCCAGGCCCAGATCATCCTCGATCCCGGAGTCCATGTGCGGATATTTGTCGGCGGGGATGCCGACATCACCGGCAACGGCGTGACCAATCCGAACTCCCCCCTGAATTTCCAACTCTACGGCCTCGATCGCCCGACCAACTCGGACGGCTCTCCGCAGAATCCCGGCCTGATGAAAGTCGCGGGCAACGGCGGCTTTCGCGGAACCGTCTATGCCCCCAGCTACAATGTGACGATGGTCGGCGGCGGCACGTCGGACTCCATCTTCGGATCATTCGTCGGCTGGAGGATCAGCATGACCGGGGTGCAGGCAGTCCACTATGACGAGGCGCTCGGCGAAGGCGGCCTGATCTCAGACTACAAAGTAGTCAGCTGGTTCGAGGACGTCCGCTAGTATCGCCCGGCGGGAAGTTTCCAGCCTCCGCCATTTCCATTTTCCCCCGCAGGTCTCCCTCGCGACTACAGGCCGAGCGGCTTCCAGCGCTTGAGGCCGGAGTCGCCGGTGGTGTTCGTGTAAGCCTCCAGGTCCGTGGCCGGGAGATAGCGGAGCGGAGCCAGATGGGTGTCGGCGTAAAGGACATTGATCTGCGAGCGGCCGTTGTGCGTCCCGAGCTTCACCGTCCCTGCGGTCGGCACCGTGAGCGGAACGGCAAAGTTTCCTTTGCCGGTAAAAGTCGGCACCGCCGGCGCCGTCGTCATGGCTGGAGCCATCAGCACGAGCTGCGACGGGGAGGCGAGCTTTGAAAAATTGCCGTCCCAGTTTCCCGCACCCGTCGTCTGCTTGAGCACGTTTTCATTGATCCCGTAGCTCACATTCACCGACGCGGCCGTGATCTCGTTGGTGTCCGGCCGCTTGTCGAAGGGGCACTTGAAGACCTTCCAGTTCGTCACGTACTTCGTCTGGAGGATTTCCGGCCAGAACTTGCTGTCGATCGCCGTCGTCGAAAAAATCTGCTCGTCGTTGTCGTTCAGGTATGCCGCGATGCCGAGGCCGAGCTGCTTGAGATTGCTCCCGCACGTGGTGGCGCGGCTTTTCTCCAGCACCTTGCCATACACGGGCAGCGCGATGCCCGCGAGGATGGCGATGACGACGATGACGACAAGGAGTTCGATGAGGGTGAAGGCGGACTTTTTCATGGTGGGGAAAGATTTCGCGGGAAACTAAAGCGCGTCCCGTCCCGTGTCGAGAGTGCAAACGCTGACGCGGGATTGTCTCTTGCCAAGACCGCGCCCGCCCCCTTCCACTGCCGCAAATGCCGAAAGTCCTGCTCCTCACCGCCGGCTATGGCGAGGGCCACAATGCCGCCGCGCGCGGCCTCCACACCGCCCTCGGCGAGCGCGGGGCCGACGCCGAGATCATCGACCTCTTTGCCCTCACCGGCGGCGCTTTCTACGAGCGCTCCCGGCGCGACTACCTCGCCCTCATCAACCGCGCCCCGCGCGTCTGGGCCGCCGTCTTCCGGCTCATCGATCGCTTCCCCATCGTCCCGCTCACGCTCCCGTTTTTGGGAAAAATGCGCCGCGCCCTCGCGGCCATCTGCGCCAAAAAGCGGCCCGACGCAGTGGTCTCCGTCTATCCGCTTTACGCCTACCTCATCCGCCAGCTCTACCCCGACC
This sequence comes from Chthoniobacter sp., assembly GCA_043728655.1. Taxonomy (GTDB): domain Bacteria; phylum Verrucomicrobiota; class Verrucomicrobiia; order Chthoniobacterales; family Chthoniobacteraceae; genus Chthoniobacter. The sequence goes on from JAYTML010000122.1 coordinate 6,806, forward strand.
CCGCGGCGCGGCCCTTCGCATTTCACACCGTCGTCACCGACTCCATCACCATCAATTCCGTCTGGCACCGCGCCCCGAGCGACACCTTCCTCGTCCCGAACGACGCCAGCGCCCGCGTCATGGCCCGCGCCGGCGTGCCGCCGGAAAAGCTCCGCGTCCTCGGCTTCCCCGTGCCACCGCGCTTCGCCCGCGACCGGCCCGCGCGCCTCGCCCCTGCGCCGCCGCGCGTCCTTTACATGATCAATGCGGGAAAGGACCAGGCCCCCGGCATCGTCGCCCGCCTGCTCGAAATCCCCAGCCTCCACCTCACCGTCGCCTACGGCCGCGACGAAGCCCTCCGCAAGCGCCTCGAAACCGCCGCCGCCGGACGCTCGCTCGAACTGCACGGCTGGACGCCGCACATGCCCGAACTGCTGATGACGCACCACCTCCTGATCGGCAAAGCCGGCGGCGCCACCGTGCAGGAAAGCATCGCCGCGCACACGCCGATGCTCATCACCCAGATCGTGCCGGGGCAGGAGGAGGGAAACGCGCAGCTCCTTTTTGAAAACGAATGCGGCGCCCTCTGCCCGACCGCCGACGCGCTCGCCGCGAAGATCGGGTCGCTCTTCGCCGACGGCGCCGCGGAATGGCGGCAGTGGGAGCAAAACATCGCGCGCCTCGCGAAACCGGACGCGGCTTTGCAAATCGCGGACTTCATTCTCCGAGCGTCGTAGTGCGCTACCGCTAGCCGACACCGGCGCCTTCAACCTCTGTCACCTCATTTCACCGACCATGCCGGGGCTTTTTATTCTCTTCTGGGCCGTAGCCCTGCTTCTCCTTGGGCTTGGCTGGGCCGTGTCGTGCGGGATGGCGGTCATCGCATGGCGACGGAAATGGAGAGTGATGAAATGGGTTTTCGCTGTGATCTTCGCCGTGTTCACACTCGTTTCCGGATCCGTCCTCGCGGTGTGGGGATACGGTGCCTACCGCTCGTCCAGTGCGCCTCTTGTCTTCGAAGACACTTTCCGGATGAAGCCGCCGCCAGGGACGGCCGTCCTGCACGGGAAGTCGGGTGGGTTCGCAGACTCCGCTGGAGTGGATCTGTCGTTCCGTACCGACCGCGTCACATTTGATCGGCTGCGCCCGGGAAAGCTGGAGCGAACATCCCTACAAACATACAACTCCTACTCGTCCAATTTTACCCGGCCATGGTGGCGCGCACCCACGGCGGCAACGGAAATATGGATGCTGGATAGTTCGCCCTTCTCCTTTAAGGAAAAGCCCGCCGGACAGAGTTTTTACTCCGAGGTGACTTTCATGACCTGGGATTCAGATGGCCTGGTGCAGTACATGTGGAGCGGCATCGACTGACGGGCCGACATTCCATTTGCCTCCCGCAAGTAGGGTGTGGATAGTGCCCGCCCTTATGACTTTGACCGAAAAAATCCTCGCCCGCGCCAGCGGCAAGGCCCACGTCACCGCCGGTGACAACGTCTGGGTGAACGTGGACGTGCTCATGACCCACGACGTCTGCGGCCCAGGCACCATCGGCGTCTTCAAACGCGAATTCGGCAAGGACGCGAAGGTCTGGGATCCGAAGAAACTCGTCATCATCCCCGACCACTACATTTTCACAGCCGACTCGATGTCCAACCGCAACGTGGACATCCTCCGCGACTTCGCCCGCGAGCAGGCCCTGCCTTATTTCTACGACGTCATCGACGACCCGAACGGCCACTGGCACTTCGACCCGACGCGCGGGCAGCTCAAGCAGCAGTACGGCAAAAACTACACCGGCGTCTGCCACACCACGCTCCCGTGGAAAGGCCACACCCGGCCCGGCGAAATCCTCTTCGGCACCGACTCGCACACCTGCATGGCCGGCGCGTTCAATCAGTTCGCCACCGGCATCGGCAACACCGACGCCGGCTTCATCCTCGGCACCGGCAAGCTCCTCATCAAGGTGCCCGAGTCCATGCGCTTCTACCTCGAAGGCCAGATGCAGCCCGGCGTCATGGCAAAGGACGTGATCCTGCACGTCATCGGCGACATCGGCTTCGACGGCGCGACCTACCGCGCCATGCAGTGGGAAGGCCCCGGCGTCCACGCGATGAACATGGACGACCGCATGACCATCGCCAACATGGCCATCGAGGCCGGCGCCAAAAACGGCATCTTTCCCTACGACGAAAAGACCGGCTCCTACGTCCGCGAGCGCGTGGCGGAAAACGGCACCAAGAGCGAGTTCGAGCCCGTAGAGCTCGATACAGCCCAGAGCTTCATCTACGACAAAGTCTTCAACCTCTCCGAACTCGAGCCCACCGTCGCCTGCCATCCCGACCCCGGCCAGCGCAAGCTCGCCAAGGAGATGGACGTCACCCTCGACCGCGCCTACATCGGCTCCTGCACCGGCGGAAAGACCAGCGACTTCCTCGCCTTCGCACAAGTCGTCAAAGGCAGGACCGTGAAGATCGACACCTTCGGCGTGCCCGCGACCACCAAGGTCGTGCAGGAGTTGAAAGACACGATGTGGGGCGGCGTCAGCGTCTGGTCCATCCTCGAAAGCGCCGGCGTCCGCATGACGGAAAACGCCTCCTGCGCCGCCTGCCTCGGCGGGCCGGTCGATACCTTTGGCCGCCTCAATACCCCGATGAAGTGCATCTCCGCGACCAACCGCAACTTCCCCGGCCGGATGGGCAACAAGGAAAGCCAGGTCTTTCTCGCCAGCCCTTACACCGTCGCCGCCAGCGCGCTCACCGGCAGGATCACGGACCCGCGCGAATACGTGAGTTGAACGGCCGGGCCAGGACCCCTGTCGCATCCCCGGCTTCGCAGCCGCCAGTCCACCATGCCCCTCCGCCGCGCGCTCCATCTGCTCCCGCTCCTCACGGCGCTGGCGCTCTTCTCCGCGTGCGCGACAAAGCCCGTGGTGGCAGGCACCCGCTACATCATCACCGCACCGACGACGGCATTTTTCAAATACGGCCCCGCGCAAAGCTTCGGGCCGGACACCACACTCGCTCGCGGCACCGTGGTCACGATGCTGGAAAGCACCTGGGGCTTCTGCCACGTGATGACCGAAAACGGCCTCAGCGGCTATGTCGCCAGCGACGACCTCAAGCCAGCCCCGCCCTCCTCGCAAACCGCCGCCACGCCAAAACCCGCAGTGGCCGCCAATACACCGCGCCAGCCGCAGTTCTTTTCCGGTCGGCCCAAGCAAAACACCATCCGCCCCACGCCTGGCGGCCCTCTTTTCGACGTGAGCGACGCGCCGCTGCCACTGCCCGACAACGCCCCGCCGCCCGCTCCAAAACCCCAATTCCGATACTAGCCAGCAACCATCGTCTTACTCTTAATCCTAATCTTACTCCCTCTTCCTCGGAGGAGTAAGATTAGGATTAAGAGTAAGATTAAGAGTAAAAAAGGACACCCTATGCCGAACACCATCACCAGCCCCGTCTTTGTCTGCAAAGACAACATCGACACCGACCAGATCATCCCCGCGCAATACCTGACGCTCGTCCCTACCATCGCCGAGGAGTACGAAAAGCTCGGCAGCTACGCGCTCATCGGCCTGCCAGACGACCAGTATCCTGTGAAATTCATCCACCCCGGCGACCTCAAGACGCCCTACCAGATCGTCATCGCAGGCCGGAACTTCGGCTGCGGCAGCTCCCGCGAGCACGCGCCCATCGCCATGGGCGCGGCGGGCGTGCAGGTCGTCGTCGCGGAAAGCTTCGCCCGCATCTTCTTCCGGAACTGCGTCGCCACCGGCGAGCTCTACCCCTACGACGCCGCCGAGCGCCTCTGCGACAAGGTGAAGACCGGCGACATCGCCACCCTCGACTTCGACGCCGACACCCTCACCGTCGGCGGCACCACGTATTCGCTCAAGCCCCTCGGCGAAGTCCGCCCCGTCATCGACGCCGGCGGCATCTTCAACTACGCCCGCCAGAGCGGCATGATCGCCGCCAAGGCGTAGCCTTTCTCACCTCGCAGCCGCCGCTCACGCGCACGCCACGGCGCTTGCCCTCCCGCGCTGCCGGGTCTTTGCTGTGGTCACCATGAATGACCATATTTATAAAAAGATCGAACTGGTCGGCTCCTCTCCGGTCGGGATCGAGGACGCCGTGAACAACGCCGTGAATCGCGCCGCCAAGACCGTCCGCAACATGCGCTGGTTTGAAGTCTCCGAGATGCGCGGCCATATCGAAGACAACAAGATCGCCCACTGGCAGGTCACCGTGAAAATCGGCTTCACCCTCGACGCCTGACCGCTGGACACCCGCCGCCCCTCGCGTATAGAAACCACGCGCGGAAGCCGGCCTGCACCAGGCAGCTCACAGCCCGACTTCCCGCCACCACGCCGGCTTAGCTCAGTTGGTAGAGCAGCTGATTTGTAATCAGCAGGTCATCGGTTCGAGTCCGATAGCCGGCTTCCCTTTATCCATGCGGATTCTGGGGCGATTGGGGGATTTCGATTTGACAGGTGCGCTACACTCTGCGCCACACTTTCGATGCGCGTAAAAACAGAGTTTCAGATTTACCCGAAAAAGCACCGTAGCGGGCGCGTGAGCTATCTTGTGAACGCGGGCACGGTGAACGGGAAACGGCATTTGCCAGCCTTTGAGACGCGAGAGGCAGCCGAGCACTACCGCGCGCAATTGGAGGAGCGCAGGGCGCTGCAAAGCCCGGCAGCAATGGCCGATCTCACGACGCTCGCCGCTGCAAACGTCCGCCTAGCCTTGGAACGTCTGGAACCCTGGCCTGCCCCCGGTTGTTGATCCACTTGCTATGAGAGTTTCTGTTGGTTTTCGGGGTTTGGGTTGATGGTGTTTTGGTGAGCGGGAAGG
>JAYTML010000123.1:0-1653 GCA_043728655.1 Chthoniobacter sp.
CCCGCGCCCCTACCGCGACCACATCGACTGGCTGCAAACGCAGGATCCGTCAGCCTCCGCCGCCTACTGGCGCGAGGCGCTCAGCGGTTTCACCGCGCCGACCCCGCTCGTCATCGACGGACTCCCCGGCCGCGCCGCCGAGTCCGCGCAGGGCGACTGCGAGATCCGCCTCTCCACCGCATCCACCGCCGCGCTCCGCGACCTCGCGGCGGCGAATGACCTGACCCTCAACACGCTCGTCCAAGGCGCGTGGAGCCTGCTCCTCGCCCGCTACAGCGGCGAGGACGACATCGTCTTTGGCGCCACCCGCGCCTGCCGCCGCTCCAGCGTCGAGGGCGCCGGCGACATGGTCGGGCTTTTCATCAATACCCTGCCCGTCCGCGTCCGCATCGCACCCGGCGCCGCGCTCCTCCCTTGGCTGCGCGACCTCCGCGCGCAGTGGGTCGCCATGCGCGCCCACGAGCACACCCCGCTCGCCAGCGTACAGGCATGGAGCGCGGTCCCCGGCGGACGCCCGCTTTTCGAAAGCATCGTCGTCTTTGAAAACCACGACCTGAACTCCACGCTCCGCGCCACCGGCGGCGAGTGGGAGCAGCGCGACTTCCGCCTCTACGAGCAGACGAATTTCGCGCTCACCCTCGCCGCCTACGCCGGCTCCGAGCTGCTGCTGCGCATGGAGTTCGACCACGCCCGCTTCGCCGGTGAAACCATCGGCCGCCTCCTCGGTCATTTGCGCGTCATCATCGAGTCATTCGCCTCCAATCCCGGCCAGTCCTTGCGCGACGTCCCGCTTCTCACCGACGCCGAGCGCCGCCAGTTGCTCGTGGAGTGGAATCCGCCGGCCGAGACCACCGCCTCCGACGACACGCTTCACGAAATCTTCGCGCGGCAGGCCGCCCGCACGCCCGACGCCATCGCCCTCATCTGCGACGACGCCCGCCTCACCTACCGCGAGCTCGACGAGCGCGCCGAACGCCTGGCCGGACATCTCCGCAGCCTCGGCGTCGCCCCCGAGGTCATCGTCGGCCTTTGCATGGAGCGCTCCATCGACCTCGTCGTCGGCCTCCTCGCCATCGTCAAAGCTGGCGGCGCCTACCTCCCCATCGACCTCGCCTATCCCGCCGAGCGCATCGCCTTCATCCTCGAAGACGCCCAAGCCCCCATCCTCCTCACCCAAAGCAGTCTCGTCGCATCGGTGCCGAAAAGCAGCGCACAGGTCGTGTGCATCGACCAACTGCCGCCCTCCCCACTTCCACCTTCCGCCTTCCGCCTTCCGTCTTCCGCGCTCGCCTACGTCATCTACACCTCCGGCTCCACCGGCAAACCCAAGGGCTGCTGCATCACGCACCGCAATGTCGTCCGCCTTTTCTCCAGCACCGACGCGTGGTTCCGCTTCGGCCCAGCCGATGTCTGGACGATGTTTCACTCCGTCGCGTTCGACTTTTCGGTCTGGGAAATCTGGGGCGCACTCCTCTACGGCGGACGCCTCGTCATCGTCCCGCATCGGATCAGCCGTTCGCCCGAGCAATTCCACGACCTCCTCCTCCGCGAGCGCGTCACGGTTTTAAACCAAACGCCCTCCGCCTTCCGGCAGCTCATCGCCGCGGACGAAGCGGTCCATCAACCATCCTCCCTGCGCCTCGTTATCTTCGG
>JAYTML010000124.1:0-2948 GCA_043728655.1 Chthoniobacter sp.
AAGACCGGCGCGATGCTGTGCAAGCCCGCCTTTCGCGCCGTGCATAACGTCACAAACGCCGACAACTACGGCGGCATGCCGCTGCTCGGCGTGAACGGCGTCTGCATCATCGCCCACGGCGGCAGCTCCCCCATCGCCGTCAAAAACGCCATCCGCATGGCCGTCCAGTCCATCAGCCATCAGGTGAATCCCCACATCGTCGCCGAGGCCCAACGCTACCATGAATCCGCCCACGCCCAGCCCGCGCAGCAGCCAGCCTAAGCGCACCGTCTCCATCATCGGCACAGGCAGCTACGTGCCCGAGCGCGTGCTGACCAACGCCGACCTCACAAAGCTCGTGGACACCACGGACGAGTGGATCACCTCGCGCACCGGCATCAAGGAGCGCCGCATCGCCGCCGAGGGCGAAAACACCAGCGACCTAGCCGCGAAGGCCGCCCAGGCCGCGATGGACAATGCCGGCATCACCGCCGCCGAGATCGACCTCATCCTCGTGGCCACGGTCACGCCGGACATGTTTTTCCCGAGCACCGCGTGCTTCGTGCAGTCGAAGATCGGCGCGAAAAACGCCGCGTGCTTCGACGTCAGCGCCGCGTGCGCCGGCTTCCTCTACGCGCTGGAAATCGCCCAGCAGTTCATCACCTCGCAGACCTACGACACCATCCTCGTCATCGGCGCGGAAAAGCTCTCCAGCATCGTCGATTGGACCGACCGGAACACCTGCGTCCTCTTCGGCGACGGCGCGGGCGCAGCCATCCTGCGGCACCGCGGCGGCGGGCACGGCGTCATCTCCACCTACATGGCGAGCGACGGCGGACTTTCCGACATCCTCTATATCCCCGGCGGCGCGTCCCGCTCCCCCGTCACCAAAGACAACGCCGACCAGCGGCTCAACTGCATCAAGATGAACGGCAAGGAGACCTATAAACACGCCGTCACCTCCATGCTCGACGCCGCCACCCGCGCGCTCGCCGACGCCAATCTCAAGCCCTCCGACCTCGCCTGCATCATCCCGCACCAGGCGAATCTCCGCATCATCGAAGCCATCGCCTCCCGCATGGACATCCCGATGGAGCGCTTCGTCATCAATCTCGACCGCTACGGCAACACCAGCGCCGCCGCAGTCGCCATCGCCCTCGACGAGGCGAACCGCACCGGGCGGATGGAAGTCGGCGACTACGTGCTCCTCGTCGTCTTCGGCGGCGGACTGACGTGGGCGAGTTCCGTCATCCAGTGGTAGGGAAAGGCGGACGCTCTTAATCCTAATCTTACTCTTAATCTTAATCCTCAAACCGAATATCCGACGGCTCGGAAGAGGAGATTAAGAGTAAGAGTAAGATTACGAACCAGACCGCCTGACCCGCATGCTCACCGACACCCACGCCCACCTCGACTTCCCCGACTTCGCGGGCGACCTCGAAGCCATCCTCGACCGAGCCGCAGCGGCCGGCGTCACGCGGATTCTGAGCATCGGCACCTCCCTCGAGAGCAGCCGCCGCGCGGTCGCGCTCGCGGAGAAATACCCGCACGTCTTCGCCGTCGTCGGCGTACACCCGAATTCCGCCGACGAAGCCGCGCCCGGCTTCATCGACGAGCTGCGCGTCCTCGCGCAAAGCCCGCGCGTCGTCGCCATCGGCGAGACCGGGCTGGACTACCACCGACTCCCCGGCGCGGGCGCACGCGCGGATCTGGAGGCGATTGGCGGCGCGGTCATCACCGGAGAGCCCGGCGACTTCTCGGTCGAAGTGCGCGCCAGCGCGCTGAGGAACACCCAGGCCATCGTCTTCGAGCAGCAGCTCGACCTCGCCGCCGAGCTGGGCCTGAACGTCGTCATCCACGAGCGCGACTCATGGGACGACACCCTTTCCATCCTGAAAAAACACACCGGCAGACTGCGCGCCGTCTTCCACTGCTTTGGAAAACCGCCAGCGCAAGCCGGGGAGATCACAGCCCTCGGGCACCTCGTCTCCTTCACCGGCATCGTCACATTTAAAAGCGCGCACGCCGCTCAGGAGACCGCGCGCACCATCGCCGGCGACGCCTTCATGCTCGAAACGGACTGCCCATTCCTCGCGCCCGTGCCATTCCGCGGAAAGCGCTGCGAGCCCGCCCACACCCGCACCACCGCCGAATTTATCGCCAGGCTGCGCGATGAGCCGCTCGACCAGATCGCCGCGCGGACGAACGCGACTGCCGCGGGCTTTTTCCGGTTCCCGGAATCAAAGTAAAAGGCATCCCTCATCTCCGCACCGCTGCCAGCATGCGCCACCGATGAGCAAACCCACAGACGATCCGCCGGCCGGCCGGTTTATTTTCCAGGATCCGCAAGGCAGGCGCTGGCCCCGCCTGCGCCGCGTGCTCGTGCTCTCCGGCCTCCTCCTCGCCCTCGCAGTCGTCTGGTTTTTTCGCGCACTCCTCGTCCACCCGGAGCTGCGCGTCGCCGCCTCCGCCCGCTCGCTCAAAGGCCAGCTCAAGACAGCGATCCGGACGGAAAAGAACGATCCGAACGCCCTGAGTTTCAAAAAGAAACTCGACCAGCTCAACGCGCAGCTCGCGGCCGAGAACCCCGACGCCGCGACCCTCTCGAAACTCTACGGCACATCCAAGGCGGCACAGGACCGCCTCTCGCGCATCCGCGCGCAGCTCCAGACATCGCGCAGCGAAATCCGGCTTGGGCTCTACGTCGATTGGGATCCGAACAGCTTCACCTCGCTCCAGAAACACGCCGCCTCGCTCACCCACCTCGCGCCCGAATGGTTCTCGCTGCAAGGTACCGACAGCCGGCTCGTCACCGACTTCGAGCCGCGTCTCACCACCTTCGCCTCCGCGCACGGGCTCACGCTCATGCCCATCCTGCACAATCTGCAGGGCAGCACCTGGCAGCCCGAGGCCGTGGAAAACCTCGCGAACGGCTCGGCCGACAAGCGCGCCCGCTTCGTGAGCGCGCT
>JAYTML010000125.1:0-6602 GCA_043728655.1 Chthoniobacter sp.
TCGGCGAAGCGTCCGTTGTCCTCGTGAATCCTGCCGAGGAGGAGCATCGATTTCGCGCGCAGTTCGGCGGAGGCTTCCTGCGACTTGATAACCTTGTAAAGCCGCTCGACCGCCTCTTCGTCCTTCTTGTTCTCATGCAAACCGAGCGCGATACCGTAGTGGACTTCGAGCATTTTTTTCGACCACGAGTAGAGCTGCTCCAGTTCGGCAAATTTCTTTCCGCCGCCTTCCTTGTCGCCCTTTTCCTGCATGGCCTTGCCGAGGCCGGCGAGGGCGATGGCCTGCGCCTCCTGCACATCGCGCGAGCCGGTGCCGGAGGGTGAAAGCGGGTAGTCTTTCGCGAGCTTCTCGTACACCGCGATGGCTTCGTCGTATTTTTTCCCCTCGATGAGAGCGAGGCCGTAAAGGTCGATGTCCTCGGGCGCGAACTTGAGATCGGGGTTGTAGGCGCTGCTCATCTGCTGCACGGCCTTGGCTTTGTTCTTTTCAAAGGTCAAGGCGGCGAGCGTAAAGCCGATCTTGGCCTTGGTGCCGGGATGGCCTCCGAATTTCGCCGCGAGATCCTCAAAGTATTTCTCCCCCTCGGCCTCGCTCTTCAGCTTTACCGCCTGCTGCAGCCGCTGCACGTCGAGGAGGTTTTTCAGCGCGAGCGCGACGGCAGGGCTGTCGGGAAACTCCGTCAGGACGCGCTCTGCGGAGGCGGTGCTTTTCTCCACGCCCTTGCGCCACTCGGTGCGCTGCGTTTCGTCGAGCCCCAGATACCGCCCCTGCGAGTCAGTGTAGCCTTTCCAGAGGGTGCTGAGCTTGAGCAGCGCGTCCGCGGCGCTGGGATCCTTCGGATGCTTTTCCACGAACTCCTCGTAAGTCGCGAGGGCGTCCTGCGGTTTGGTCTGGCTGGTCTGAATCTGGGCGATGAAATCGTACGCCTGAAAGAGGGCCGGGTTGCCCGGGTAGCTCTTGATGAACTCGTGCATGACGGCGAGGCAGTCGTCGAACTTCTGGTTGCCGGCGAAAATCTTCGCGCGCTCGAAGAAGCCGTAGGGCGCGGGCTCGCTCTTGGGATACTTGTCGGCGAGCGCCTTGAAGGTGGCGACCGCCGCATCCTTCTGGCCGGCCGCGCTTTGGGCGCTGGCGAGAGCGAAATTCGCCGAGGGGACGAGCGGGCTGTTGGGAAACTTCGTGAGGAAGGCCTGCAACTCGCCGATCGCCGCCTTGGCGTCCGTGCCGCTGAGGATCTGTCCGATCTGAAAGTGCGACTGCTCGGCCTGCGGTGTCCCCGCATAGGTGTCGCGGACCTTCTTGTAGCTGCTGAGCGCCTCGTCTGTCTTCCCGGTCTCCAAATACACGGCGGCGCGGAAAAACTCGGCATCGACGGCGAGGTCCTTCGACGGGTTTTTCGCGAGGGTGTCGTTCAGCACCTTGAGCGCGTCGTCGTAGCGCTTGAGCTGGATCATCGCCTGCGCCTGCATGAGCACGGCGGCGGAGGCGGCTTTCGTCCCGGGGTAAAGCTGGACGGCTTCCTCGAAATACTTCGTCGCCTTGTCCGGGTCCTTCAGCTTCGGGTCGTCCTTTAGATACATCGCACCGATGAGCAGCGGGAGATCCTGCGCCATGGGGTCGCCCTTGTAGGCGGCTTGAAAGGCGTTGTATTTCTCCACCGCCTTGTCCGCGAGAAACTGGAGGGCGTAGCTGCGGGCGATGTGGTAGAGCACCAGCTTCTTCTGGTCCTCCACCGTCGCCAGCCCGTTCCGGTCGATGTAGTTCATCACCATGCGGGTCTCGTCCGGCTTTCCCATCATGGAAAAAATCTGCCCGGCCTTGATCTTCGCCGTCACCGTCTCGTCCCCGCGCTCCTGGAAGAGGGCGAGCTTTTCCTGCTCCTTCTCGACCACGCGCTTGAGCTTCTTAAAGAGCGCCAGGTCGCCTTTCTGCCCGGCATCGACCACCGCCTTTTTGAAATACTCGACCCGCTGCTGCTGGGACGCGACGACGTAATCCTTCGTCTGCACGGCGCGGTAGGCATCGAGCGCGCGGTTGAAGACCACAGCCTGCTGCTCCTTCTCCGCGACGCTCCCTCCGCGGGCGAGGAGGATCTCGCCGACCTGAAACTGCGCGTCATTGGCCAGCGCGAGGTTCTGCCGCTTGTTGATGATGTCGCGCAGGAGCTTTTCCGCCTCGTCATACTGCGCGTCGGCGGCCTTGTTTTCGCCCGTCGCGCCCTGCATCGCCACGTTCGCGATGGTGCCGAGCGTGAGCGCCAGAAGGTACTGGCTGTCCTGCACGGTCGGGCTCGTCGCGAACTTCTGCATGTTCGTCTTCAGCGCCGTCGCCGCGCCCTCATATTTGCCCAGTTGGTAAAGCGCGAGAGCCTTGCCGTAATTCGCGGACTCCACTTCGTCGCTGGCAGGGTATTTGGAGAGGTAGAGGTCGAACTGTTTGACCGCCTCCTCAAAGGCCGGCTTCCGCGCCGGATCGTCCGGCTTCAGCTTTCCGGCCTTCGCCGAGAGCACCTGCGGCATGAGGCTGAGGGCGAGTTCCGCCAGCTCCGGCGGTGTCTTTTTGTCGTCGAGCAGCTTTTTGAATGCCGCCACGGCCGCATCGAAATTGCCCGCGTTGTAGTAGGCGTAGCCGCCGCGGAAATTCGCCTCCGGCACGAACGGCGAGGCGGCGTATTTCTTCACCAGGTCATCGTAGGTCGCCGCGGCCTCGGCGTGCTTGCCCTCGTCGCTCAGCTTCTCCGCCTTCTGCATCATCTGCTGGTCGAGCGTGGCCGGGGCCTGCGCCAGCGCGACGGGGCCTGCGCACATCGCGCCTGCGGAGCAAACGAGGGCAGCGATGGGATGGCGGCGGTCGAAAAGCATAGGGAGGAGTTGGGCTAAGCCGCGGGAACATAGCGAGCCGGTTTTTCGCTGACTACCCATTTTCTCGCCTCGGGATTCCTGCCCGATGGACTGATGGCTGAATGCGCGGAACGCTCTCGCACTCATTGACTCACAGGCGCATTCGCTCATTGATTCCGCCCCGCCCATGATCGCCGTCACCTTTGCCCTGCCGCAGGAAAGCCAGGACTTTCGCCGCATGCTGCGGAATGCGAGCGCGGTGGGCGGCGAGTCCCCGCGGCTCATCCTCGGAAACCTCGGCCGCGAAGAGGTGCTCCTCGGCCATACCGGGGTCGGCCCGGAAGCGGCGGCGGAGAATGCCGCGGCCCTGCTCGCCTGGCAGCGCCCGCGCCTGCTCATCAGCACGGGCTTCGCCGGCGGACTCGATCCGCGGCTGACGACAGGCGATCTCGTCGTCGCCACGAATTTCTCCGAGCCTGGGCTGGTCGAGAAATGCCGGGCGCATCTCGCTGCGAACGCGCATGCCTTCTTCGGCACGCTCACCAGCCAGCCCGACGCCGCGGAGACCGTCGCGCAAAAAGCGGCGCTCGCCCGCGAAACCGGCGCGCTCGCCGTGGATATGGAGACCGCGTCCATCGCCGCAGCCTGCGCCCGCGCCGGAGTGCCGCTGCTGGCCGTGCGCGCGATCAGCGATTCCGCGCTGGAGCCGCTGCCCGTGCCATTCGGGGAGTGGTTCGACCTCGCGGCGCAGCGCCCGCGCCCGCTCGCACTCGTGCGCTATCTCGCCCGGCACCGGGGGCAGATCGGCCCCTTCATCCGCTTCGTCCGCGGCCTCACCCCCGCCCGCCGGGCCTTCACCCGCTGCGTCGCCAGCTTCATCTCCAGCTACTGACCGCCCGCGGCGGCCTAGATGTTCTTCAGCACGCCGCTGCTGTCGCCCATGCGGTCCGCTTTCACGCCCATTTTCTCAAACATGGCCATGTAGAGATTCGTCATCGGCGTGTCCTTGTCGAAACGGACGTGGCGGCCCGGATTCAGCGTGCCAGCGCCGCCGCCAGCCAGGATGACCGGGAGTTCGTTGTGCGCGTGGGCGTTGCCATCCGCGATGCCGCTGCCGCAGACGATCATCGAGTTGTCGAGCACGGTGCCGCTGCCTTCGCGCATGCCTTTCAGCTTCCCGAGGAAATACCCAAACTGCTCAATGTGGAAGCGGTTGATCTTCGCGATCTTCTCCTTCTTCTCGGGGCTGTTGCCGTGGTGCGAGAGATCGTGGTGGCCGTCGCTCACGCCGATGAACGGGTAGGCCCGGTTGCTGCCGTCGTGCTGCACCATCATCGTGGCGATGCGCGTGGCGTCGGTCTGGAGCGCGAGGGCCAGCAGGTCGTACATGATGCGGACGTGCTCGGTGAAGTCACCGGGGATGCCCTCGGGTTTTTCCATGCTGCTCGGCTTCGGCGCGGTGGCCTTGAATTTCGCCTCCTGCTCGATCGCCACCTCGGTCTCGCGCAGGCCGGTGAGGTATTCGTCCATCTTCCGCCGGTCCGTCGAGCCGAGCCGCGCCTGGAATGCCTTCGCGTCCTCGCGCACCACATCGAGGATCGAGCTGCGGCAGCTCTCGCGGAGCGCCTTGCCGGCGGCGAGGTCGGGGTCTTCCTCATTGCTGAAGAGGCGCTCGAAAACGATGCGCGGATCGCCGAGCGGCGGCATCGGCGTGTTCTCGTTGCGCCAGGAAATATTGTGCTGGTAGGCGCACGCGTAGCCGGAGTCGCACGCGCCGGCCTGCCGCGTCTTCGGCTCGCAGCTCAGCTCCAGCGAGGGCAGCCGAGTGTTTTTCCCTATCTGAAGCGCCGCGACCTGGTCCGCGGAGATGCCCACCGAGATGTCCGCGCCCGCCGTCTTCCGCGGATGCGCGCCGGTGAGAAAGGCCGCGTTCGCCCGCGCGTGGTCGCCAGCGCCGTCGCCGAGCGCCCTGGCGTTGTTGTGCCCCAGCCCGCTGAGCACGGAAAAATTCGCCCGGTGCGGCTGGAGCGGCTGGAGGATCATCGGAAGCTCGAAATTCGCGCCCGTGGCCTTGGGGGTCCAGTTCTCCATGTCCATGCCATTCGGCATGTAGAAAAAGACCATGCGCCGCACCGCACCGCCGACCGCCGCCGCCTGCACGGCAGGCAGCATGCACTCGAGGAACGGCAGAGCCAGCGAGACACCGAGGCCGCGGAGAAAGGTGCGCCTCGGCAGGTAGATGGAGTTGTCGGGGATGTGCATGATTCGTGGGATGCGGGGGAAACTACGCACAGGAGGGTGCCACCGATTCAGCACTCGCGCGAGGCAGAAAAAGCCGGCCGAGCAGCCTTTCACCAACTCTCACAAACAGCCGAATCGTTCCCGCGATAGTCGGAATTATTCCAGCGGCTTCACATGCGGCGCCGGTGCGGCGGCGGCGGCGGTTTTTGGACCTTCGGCGAATTTGCGATGGTCCCCCTCTCCGCGCCGCTGCTGGAAAGGAACGCTCTTTACCACCTCGAGGATGAGGGTCGAAAACTTCGGGTCCTTCTCGATCGCCGCGGTGAGCCTGGCGATGGTCGTGCGGTCGTAGAATTCCATGCCCCGGCCCAGCGCGTAGGTGAGCATCTTCTCGCCGCAGCAGCGGAGGAAATCCGCGCGCTTTTTCGTGAGCAGGATCATGCTGAGCTGGCTCGGCCCGTCGAAGATCTCGCCGCTCACAAGCTGGCCCTGCGGATTGATCGGGGCGCCGGCATCCTTTTCGCGCCACGCGCCGATTCCGTCGAAATGCTCCAGGCCGAATCCGATCGGATCCATGCGGCCATGGCAGCTCGCGCAGTTCGGGTCCGCGCGGTGCTGCTCCATCCGCTGCCGGAGCGTGCCCTTGAGCTCGGCGCGGTTTTTGTCGTCGAGGTTTGGCACCTCGGGCGGCGGCGGCGGCGGCGGCGTGCCGAGGATGTTTTCGAGGACGTACTTGCCGCGCTTCACCGGCGAGGTGCGCGTGGGATTCGAGGTCAGGGTGAGAAAGCTGCCCTGCCCCAGGATGCCACCCGGCCGGTTGGGCGGGAGCTTCACTTTGACAAACGCCTCCCCCTCGACGCCGGGGATGTCGTAGTGCTTGGCGAGCCGCTCATTCACGTAGGTGTAGTCGGCGCCGATGAAATCCAGCACGGACCGGTCTTCGCGCATGATCGTCTCAAAGAGCATCCCGGTCTCCCGCTCCATCGCCGAGGCCAGCTCGCGATCCCAGTCCGGGAAGGTTTTCACATCCGGCTGCACGAGTTTGAGATTGCGAATCTGCAGCCACTGGCCGGCGAAGTTTTCCACCAGCGCCGCGGACTTTTTGTCGGCAAGCATCCGGCGCACCTGCGTGTCCAGATTCTTGCGCAGCGTGCCCTTTTCCGCCTCGGCGAAAAGCGCCGCGTCGGGCATCGTGCTCCACAGGAAATACGAGAGGCGCGAGGCGAGTGCCCACTCATTGATCGGCCCGGCCGTTTTCGGATCGTCGGGATTTGCCTGCACCTCGCCGCGGAAAAGGAAGTGCGGCGAGACCAGGACGGCCGTCAGCGCGGTCTGCACGCTCTGCTCAAAGTTCCCGCCCTTTTTCAGCGCCTGCTGGTAGATCCAGACAAAGCGCTCGACCTCCGCCGGCGCGAGCGGCCGGCGAAAGGCGCGCTTGCCAAACGCCGTCAGAATCGCCCGCGCGGAGAACTCCAGATTCGGCTGCCCCGCTCCGGGCCGGAAGAGCGCGTACTGCGAAGG
>JAYTML010000126.1:0-1869 GCA_043728655.1 Chthoniobacter sp.
CCGACATCCATGTTCGCTAGCCATCGTCTCCGCCGCGCCGTCGCCGCGCTCGCCGCCGCCGGCCTGCTGCACTCCAGCGCACCGCCGGGCGTGGCGTGCGGGCAGTGGTTTCCGCGACAGTTTCTCGCGCAGGGCGGGACGGCTTTGCTCGAAACGCCGTGCTTTTTCGCCGAGCTCGAACTCAACGAAATCGCGCGCGATTTTCCCGTGCCGTTTCGCGCCGTACGTGAAGAGTTTCCCTACCGGCGCATGCTGGAGCGCGATGCGACGGACTTCGACGCGGCGATCCGCGCCGGAGCGATCCGCCCGCCCGACCCGGAGGCTGCGCGCCTGGCCCACCGGCGGATGCGCGAGGTCATCCGGCAGTACGCCGGGCTGACAAAAACCGAGCGCGCAGAGCTGCCGGGCGACGTGCTCGATGGCGCGCGCGCGGCGGTTTTTCCGAGCGAGTTCGCCGATTACCACGCGGGCGTCCTCGCCTTTTCCGCTGGGGAACACGCCGCGGCGCGGGCGGCGTGGGAGCGTCTGCTCGCGCGACCCGTGGCCGGGCGGCACTACCGCTCCGTGCAGGCCGCGTTCATGATCGGCGTGCTCGGCGTGGTCGAGGATTGGGAGGACACGCCGCGCTGGTTTGCGCTCGCCCGTGAGCTGGCGCAGCGCGGCTTTCACGATGAGGCCGGGCTCGCCGCCGCGAGCTACCTGCGCGAGAGCGAATGGCACCATCAGCGGGGCGATTTGCATGCAGCTGCGGAGAATGTGCTCCGCAGCGTTTCGGCGGGCTACGCGACGAGAAGCTGCGTGAATCCGGCAAACGATGAGCCGGACGAACTGGCGAGATTCGCCACCGACCCGCTGCTGCGGCGGATTCACACGAGTCTCCTCCTCGCGGGGCAGGCGAGTCTCCTTCCGCCCGGTGCGCGGCTCGCGGCGTGGCTGCGCGCACTGGAGGCGGCGGGTGTGCGCGAGTTTGCCGGCGCGGAGCGGGTGGCGTGGCTTTGCTACAATGCCGCCGACTATGCTGGCGCGCGCCGCTGGCTCGCGCGCGCTCCGAAAAAATCACCGCATGCGCTGTGGCTGGCCGGCAAACTCGCGGCGCGGGACGGACATCGGGAGGAATCACTGCATGCTTTTTCCGCCGCCGCCCGCCTGCTCGCCAGCGCGCCGGAACCGGCGCTCGAAGTGACGCAGTTTTTCGCCGACGAAAACACGCCGGCGCGGAGGTTCGCTGCGGAGCAGGCCATCGCCTCGATCGGCTCTGATGAGTTTCGCACGGCGCTCGAGGCCTTCCTGCGCGGCGGGCATTGGGTGGATGCCGCCCACGTTGCAGAGCGGCTTCTGAGCATCGGGGAACTGCAAAGGTTCGTCGCGCGACGCCCGTGGAATGACGCATGGGCCAGCGATCAACCGACCATGATTGCGGCCACCGATGATCCCAGGCCGGACGCCGAGGCCGCGCAGCGCGAGCAGACTCGCGGCTTGCGCTGGCTGCTGGCGCGGCGGCTGGTGCGCGCGGGTCGCTGCACGGAAGCGCGCCCGTTTTTTCCACCAGCCTGGCGCGTGGCGCTCGACCGCTACGCACAGGCGCTGGCGCGCGGGGAAGATCATCATCGTTCCGCACAGGCGCGCGCGCTCGCGCTGTGGGACGCCGCGGTCGAAGCGCGCTATCACGGGATCGAATTGCTCGGCACCGAGGCCGCGCCCGACTGGTTTGCGTACGAGGGAGCGTATGAAGGAGACGACCCCGCTGGCTTCCGGCTCGGCGTGCTCCCGATCACGGCAGACCGCTACACCGATTCGCCGAAGACGGTGCCGCTGCCGCCGATTTTGAAAGCGAGTGCCGCCGAGCGTGCCCGGCTGGACGCATTCGCG
>JAYTML010000127.1:0-3206 GCA_043728655.1 Chthoniobacter sp.
CCCTGCACATTGATGACGTGCGAAAAGCCGGCGAGCCGTTTCGCCACCTCCGCGCAGCGATCCGTGCCGCTGCGGTGCTTCGGCGAGGTCATGGAGACCTCCGCGCCGAAGTCGAACGCCGCCTCGGCGATGCGCATGTCGTCGGTGGCCACGATCACCGCGGTGATGCCGCGCGCTTTTCCACACCGCTCCCAGACGTGCTGGATGAGCGGCTTGCCAGCGATCCGGAAGAGCGGCTTGCCGGGGAAGCGCGTCGAGCCGTAGCGGGCGGGGATGACGACGGCGACTTTAGCGGCTGGCATCCGAAGTTCTTAAAATGAATGCCGCCGCGCTGGCAAAATCTTTCGCCACAAACTCTGCACGGCCCGCATTTTCACCAAGCCCGTGGCCGGTCTGCACGAGGATCGCGCGCGTCCCCGCGGCGTGCCCGCACTGCACGTCGATCGCCTTGTCGCCGATGAACCAGGAGCGCTCAAGATCGAGCCCGAGATCGCGCGCCGCCTCCAGGACCATCGCGGGCGAGGGCTTGCGCCGCGGCGAGTTTGCCTCCGGCGCCTCCGGGCAGAAATACGTAGCGTCGATCAGGCCGCCGCCGAGCAGGGCGAGAAGCCGCTCCTGGACTGCGTCGTAGTCCGCGACCGTGTAGTAGCCGCGCCCGATGCCGCTCTGGTTCGTGATGATGACCAGGCGGAAACCTGCGCCTTTCAATGCCGCGAGCGCTTCGCCGACTCCCGGGATGATCCGCACGTCGTCGGGGCTGCGGCAGTAGTTCGCCTCCTCCATGAGCGTCCCGTCGCGGTCGAGGAAAATGGCGGGCGTGGGCATGGGCGGACACTTCGCGCAGCGGGCCGGGCCATTCGCAAGCCGATTCCCAAGCGCTCGCCTGCGAGCGGGCATGTTGTTGTAGAGGCGGCTAAATGTGCGTGCTCGGACTTTAGGCTTAGTGACTGTGTAAAAGTCCGCGCAGCATTCTCCCCCAGCGGCTCCTGGCGCAGGAGCGCCGGGCCCGGCGCGCAGGAGCGCTTGGCTCCGAGCGGGCGCACGCGGCGCCACGCGCTCCTGCGCGCCAACGGGGCGCTCCTGCGCCCGGACTCCCGACTTATTTCACAGGCTCTTCGTATGCCTCCCAGCGTCCGCAGACTCCGCAGGGCAGGACTTTTCCGTCGCTGCGGATCGGCAGTCCGAGTTCGCCGGCGGTGATCTTTCCGCCGCGCGCTGGGAAAAGTTCGCTGAGGAGATTCTGCACCACGAGCGGGGAGAGTCCGGCGGCGTAGCTGTTCAGCAGCAGGAAAAGCGGGCGCTCGCTCAGCAGCGCGCGGCATTCCAGCAGGAGATCCCAGAGATCGGTCTGGAGCTTCCACACTTCGCCGGCGGCCCCTCGTCCGTAGCTGGGAGGATCGAGGATGATGGCGTCGTAGCGGCGGCCGCGGCGCGCTTCGCGGCGGACGAATTGCAGGCAGTCGTCGGTGATGTAGCGGATGGGCGCGGCGGCCAGACCGGAGAGCGCGGCGTTTTCGCGGCACCACTGGACCATGCCTTTGGCGGCATCCACATGGCAGACGCTCGCGCCCGCCGCGGCGCACGCCACGGTGGCGGCGCCGGTGTAGCCAAAGAGATTCAGCACCGAGACTTCGCGCCTGTCCGCGCGGGCTGCCTGGATTTTCTGCGCGCACCAATCCCAGTTCACCGCCTGCTCCGGGAAAAGGCCGGTGTGTTTGAAATCGGTCGGGCGGATGCGGAAGGTGAACGCGTCGTAGCGGAGATTCCACGAATCCGGGAGCTGACGCCGGAATTCCCAGCGTCCGCCGCCGGTTTCGCTCCGGTGGTAGAAGCCGTCCCAGTCTTTCCACTCGCCGCCGCCGCGCTTGGGCCAGAGCACCTGCGGGTCGGGGCGGACGAGCACCACCTCGCCCCAGCGCTCCATCTTCAGCCCGCTCCCGGCGTCGAGCAGTTCGTACTCGCGCCAGCGGTCGGAGAGCAGGGGAAGAAGCTGGAGGTCGGGTTTCACGCGCTGGTGACGTAGCCGGGCGGCGATGGGGCGTGAAGGAATTTCCCTCGCGCCAGCGAGGGCGGTGGGGAAGGCGCGGAAAAATCCCGGCGAGGGAGGCACAATGGGGTAAGCGGACTCGCCGGGGAGGGGCCGAGCACTTCACAGAAGCTTGCGGTGAGGAGTGCGGCCTCCGGCTAGCAGTGGCGCGGACGGAAGTTCTTACTTCGCGATGGGAGCCGCGTTTTCACCGCCGGACAGGATTTCCTTGGCAATGATGCGCAGTTTCTCCTCGCCCACGTAATTGAACGACGGCATCGGCGGTGTGTTCGGGGTCTTGTTCACGGGGTCCATCGCCCATTTTACGATGCCGTCCGGATTGCCGGCGTAGCGCTGGCGGAGCTCCGTGAGCGGCGGTCCGACGACACGCAGCGTGGGATGGTGGCAGGTCGTGCAGGCCGCCATCATGGCCGCGGGTTTGAAATCGGAGGCGGGCGTCATTTCAAGCGCCACGTACTTTTTGACCGGCTGATATCCGGGGAAATCGGCGAACGGTTTGCCGAGGTTGTGGACTGTGGCGAAGATCTCGATGCGTTCGCTGCTCGCAGTGCCTTTGTAGTAAAGGTGAAGTTGATTCACGGGCTGGAGTTGGGGGAGCTCGATGAAAAGCTGCCTGCCGCCGTCGAGCCGATGCACGGCTTGGATTGGCAATGCGTCGTGCCCGACTTGGGAAGGGTTTTTTGGCGAGTACTCGTCGGACCCATAGGCGAGGCTGAAGCGATAGTTCCATTGCTGCGCAAACCATAGATCGGCCTTCGCGACATCGTCGGATTGCGGTTGGTCGAAGGTGAGAAGGATGCCATTTTCGCGGCTCTCGTAGCGCGTGGGATAGTGATAGCGTCCGCCGGTGAAGCGCACCTCTGGAGCAATCGGCCCGTTGGTCAGCGGTACCATTTTGTCGCTGCCGATGTAGAGCCCGCTGACCAGCCCGCGTCGCACGTCAGCCCACTTCACGAGATCGCCCTTCCACGCTGCGGCAAAGCGCTGGGTGTAGGAATTGAAGACTGCGTTAAACCCGTCGCCGAGCGTCACCGAGACACTGCGGGCCAGCGTCTTGTCGGCCCCGTGAAAGGTGCCGCTCATCATCGAGCCGAAGTCCGCACGGTTCGCGCGGCCATCGCGCCACTCCTGCTCGCGCTGATTGCCGTAGTGCGTGGGG
>JAYTML010000128.1:0-1977 GCA_043728655.1 Chthoniobacter sp.
GTCTGGAAGGGCAAACCGGAGGGACTGAGCACCTCGATCGAGGATGCGCTCGGCGTGGAGGGGCTGACGATTTCCGCCAGCTTTGTCGGTGAGGCATACATGTCGGGCGGGATGGCTGCGGTGATCGCGATTGCGCTGTTCTTCGGGGCCGTCACGGGCTGGTGGAGTTCGCTCGCTTCCCAGCGCAATTCAGAGCTGGGCATCCTGATTTATGCGTCCGGATTTTTCGCATCCGTCATTTCGATGCGCAGCCTTTTCGTTTTCACCACCGCGCTGCTGCCCACGGTCGCGGCGCTGGCGATCGGGGCCATAGCGGTGGAATATCTCGCGTCCAAAGCCGCGAAGCTCCTCGGCCGCGGCTCGCCGTTTCAGCGTCCGCCACCTCGCCCGCCGGGGAGACCGCAGCGATGAAAGTGTCGTTCGTGTCAGTCGTCCCGTCGCCGTATCAGCGCGATCTTTTCCGGGCGTTGGCGGAGCGGCCGGATGTGGAACTGAGCGTGCACTACCTGGAGGCTGCGGCGCCGGATTCGCCGTGGCCGAAAACCAAACTCGCACCCTACGAACAAATCCTGCGCGGCACCTGGCTGCCCATCGGCACGGCGCGCTGCCATGTGAACTGGCCGCTGCCGGCTCTCCGGGACTGCGACGTGGTGGTGATGAACACGCTCATGTCGCTAACCGGCCAATGGCTCATGCGGAGGACGCTGCGCGCGCGGCCGTGGATTTTCTGGGGGGAGAGGCTCAACCGAGGCGGCGCCCTGCATGAGGCGCTGGCCGCTCCACTGCATCGCGCCGCCGGCATCGCTGCGATCGGCACGTTCGCGGAGCGCGATTACATTGAGCGTTTCCCGGAGCCGCGGCATTTTCGCATCCCATACTACTGCGATCTCGGTGCATTCCTGGCCGCTCCGCGCCGCCCGCGGACAGACGGGCGCGTGGTGTTTCTCTTCTGCGGGCAGATGATCGCGCGCAAAGGAATCGACCTGCTGCTGGCGGCGTTTCAGCGGCTCGGTGAAAACGCGCATCTGCTGCTCGTGGGGCGGGAGGCGGAACTGCCGCAACTCCTCGCGCCGCTACCCGCTTCGGTAAAGGAGCGGATCACCTACGCGGGTTTTCAGCCGCCGGAGGAGCTGCCGCGTTTCTTCGCGCAGGCGGATGTTTTCATCCTGCCCAGCCGCTACGACGGATGGGGCGTGGTCGTGAACCAGGCGATCGGCGCGGGTCTGCCCGTGATCTGTTCGGATATGGTCGGCGCGGGGCACGACCTCGTAGAGGACGGGGTCAGCGGGCTGAAGTTCCGGACCGGCGATGCCGTTTGCCTGGAGGAGAAAATGGCGCGGTTTATCGGCGAGCCGGCGATCATCGGATCGTGGGGCGCGGCGGCACGGGCGAAGGCGCGGGAGTGGACGCCTGCCGTGGGCGCCGGACGCTGGGTGGAAGCGCTTCGGACGATTCTCTCCAAATGAAAGTCCTCCTCGCCAGCAGCAGTTCGGGTTCGCGCGGAGGTGGCGAGCTTTACCTGGTCTATCTCGGACAGGCGCTGGCGCAGCGGGGCCATACGGTGACGCTCTGGGCCTCTTCGAATCCGCGGATGGACGAACTGGCCCGCACGTTTTCATGCTTCGGCGAGGTGCTGCGGGCGAATTATGAAAACACCTACGATCGTCGCGGGCGCTCGATTGCGAGCTACCTGAGTCATGGCGCATCGCGAAGGGTGGCGTCGGCCTGGAGTGAGGCGGCGCCGGATTTCATCCATGTGAACAAACAGAATCTCGAGGACGGGCTCGACCTCCTGCGTGCCGCGCGGCTCTCCGGTGTTCCGAATCTCTGCACAATCCACCTGACGCAAAGCGCACGCTATCTGAAGGCGAAGCTCGCCGCTCCGCGTGACTTCGTTTCGCGCCGCGCGCTGCGGGAGTATCCGGGTCTGCTAGTCGCGGTGCTGGAGAACCGGCGGTGCGACCTGGCCAATTTCCT
>JAYTML010000129.1:0-3276 GCA_043728655.1 Chthoniobacter sp.
GACGACGTGCCGCAGTCCACCGCGATGAGCAGCCGCGGCGCGAGCTCCGCGACACAGCGCGCCACGCCGTCCGCGCTGAGCCCGTAGCCTTCATCCGCCCGGAGCGGCAGAAAGCACGGGGCCTCCACCCCGTAGGCGCGCAGCACCTGCGTGAGCAGCGCGAGCGAGGTCACGCCGTCCACATCGTAGTCGCCGTAGAGCACGATCCGCTCGCCGCTGTCCACGGCTGCCAGAATGCGCGCCACCGCCGCGTCCATCTGCGGCAGCGCAAAGGGATCGCCGAGCATCTTTAGCAGCGGATTGATAAAGCGCTCCGCCTCCGCCGCCGACTGCACGCCCCGGCGCACGAGCAGCTCCGCGGCGAAGCGCGCAATCCCCGCGCCCTCCGCCAGCCGCTGCGTGGCGGCGGGGTCGATCGGCTCGGGCAAAATCCAGCGGCAGGGAATCATCCGCGCATCATCCCCGGAATTCGGCACCGAGCGCAATCCCGACTGTCGTTTTAACAGAAGCGAGCGTGCAAACCCGCTCCGGAGCCAACTATGTGGGTCCGGGAGGGATTTGCGCTTGTGAAATCCGCCCCCGCCGTTCTTCATGCGCTCATGAATTTGCCCAATGCGGGAGAGTCGCCAAAACGGGCCGACACTGGCAGCGGCGCAAGCACGATTCCAAAGAATTTGGACGACTTGCACAAGTCCATCACCATGGCCCAGATAGCCAAGGCGGCGGGGGTCTCGCAGGGTGCCATCTCCTCGCTGCTCAATGACCGCGACTACGGCATCCGCGTGAGCGACCGGACGCGCGAGCGCGTCTTCAAAGTCTGCCGCGAGATGGGCTACGTCCCGAATGACCTGCGCGCCGTCGTCCGCATGTATCCCGAGCTGGGCGACTACTGCCTGCTCGTCGCCTCGGACATCGCCGGCGGACTGCGCGCGCCGGTCGTGACGCGGATCGCCGCCGCCGTCATGGCGGCCGTGCCGGAGTCCTCGCACACTCTCAATTTAGGCATCTACGACCCCGCGGCGGACTATCACGCCGATCCCGCCCGCCTGCCGGCCGCCGTGCGCTCCGGCGTGTCCTCAAAGTTCCTCGTTTACGGTGAGCCCAATGCCTCGCTCCTCGGCGTGCTCACCCGCCGCGGCCTGCCTGTCATGAGCCTCGGCTACGATGTCGCCCTGCCCGGCGTGGTCAGCTTCGTGCCCGACTACGCGCTGGCCTCGCACATGGCGATCGAGCATCTCTCCAAGCTCGGCCACACGGACATCGGCATCGTCTCCGGCCCGTTTGGCGCTACCGATCACCAGCTCCTGGAGCTGAACCACGGCGTCCGGGTCGCCTGCGAAGCGCTCCACCTCCCGCTCGACGGGCACCACATCCTCTATGGCGATCTCACGGCCGAGGCCGGTCGCAGCGCATTCGATGAAATGTTCGCACGCGAGCCGCAGCCGACCGCGATCTTCTGCATGAGCGACTCCGCAGCCATCGGTGTCATCGCTCAGGCCCACGCGCGCGGCATCGCCGTGCCGGGCACCCTCAGCGTCATCGGATGCGGCGATGATCCCGCCGGGCCGATGATCCATCCCCAGCTCACCACCATTCATCTTCCCGCCGAGGAAATGGGCGAGCACGCCGCTCAGGAGATCAACCGGCTGGTCCACGACTCGCCGGCCCCTGTCCCGCGGAAAACCGTGCCGCCCCTGCGCCTCATCGAGCGCCAGTCCTGCGCCGCGCGGAAAGCCTGAGCCCCGCGCCGCCTTCCAGGCGGATGCCGCAGTTCCGTGCGGCGGGATCGCGCCAGCTTGGAACGGTCATTCCAGCCGCCCCGCGCGCCCTAATTTTCCTTGAGTTCACGACCGGTTCCAAAGACACACCACTCCTTATGCCCGAATCAGTTTCCTTTCAGTCCGAGTTGGACAAATCGCCCAGAGGGCTCAAGGCCCTAGTCCAGAATCACCTGAAGTTTGGCCTCGCCCGCGATGCGCAGACGGCGACCAAGCGCGACTGGTGGCTCGCCACTTCCAAAGCCGTCCAGAGCGTCATCATCGAGCGGATGATCGCCACGCAGACCGTCCATCACCGGAAGAACGTCCGGCGTGTGTATTACCTCTCCCTCGAGTTCCTCATGGGCCGGCTTTTCTCAAACAGCCTCTACAGCGCCGGCGTCTTTGAGGACATGGAGCACGCCCTCCATGAGCTCGGCTTCGACGTGGAGGCCCTGCGCCTCGAGGAGTACGACATGGCCCTCGGCAATGGCGGCCTCGGCCGTCTCGCCGCCTGCTTCCTCGATTCCCTCGCCACGCTCGATCTCCCAGCCATCGGCTACGGCATCCACTACCAGTACGGGCTTTTCAAACAGACCTTCCGCAACGGCCACCAGGTCGAACTGCCCGACGAGTGGATGAAATTCGGAACGCCGTGGGAAATCGTCCGTCCGGAGCACACGACCGAGGTCGAGATCTTCGGCCACGTCGAAAACATCTTCGACGACCGCGGCAACTACGTCCCGCGCTGGACCGGCGCGAAAAAACTCGTCGGCATCCCCTACGACATCCCCATCCCCGGCTACGAGACCAATACCGTCAACTACCTGCGCCTCTGGGAGTGCAAAGCCTCCTCCGAGTTCGATCTCGAGGCGTTTAACCGCGGCGGCTACACCGAGGCCGTCCATGAGAAAAACACCAGCGAGACCATCTCGAAGGTGCTTTACCCCAACGACAAGACCGAGTCCGGCAAAGAGCTCCGCCTCGTCCAGCAGTACTTCTTTGTCGCCTGCTCCCTGCACGACATCTTCCGCCGCTTCCGCAAGGACAACGAGGACTGGGAGGACTTCCCGGAAAAGGTCGCCATCCAGCTCAACGACACCCACCCCGCCGTCGCCATCGTCGAGCTCATGCGGCTCTTCCACGATCTCCACGGCATGACCTGGGACAAGGCGTGGAGCCTCGTCAGCCGCACCTTCGCCTACACGAACCACACCCTCCTGCCCGAGGCGCTTGAGAGGTGGACCGTCGGACTTTTTCACAAAGTCCTCCCGCGCCACCTCCAGATCATTCTGGAGATCAACAAGCGCTTCCTCGAGCAGGTCGAGGCCGCCTACCCCGGCGACCACGCCATGAAGCGCGCCATGTCCATCATCGAGGAAGGCCATACCCAGCACGTCCGCATGGCCAATCTCAGCGTCGTCGGCTCCCACTCCGTCAATGGCGTCGCCGCCCTGCACTCCCAGCTCATCAAGAGCGACCTCTTCCCCGAGTTTCACGCCTTCTTCCCCGGCAAGTT
>JAYTML010000130.1:0-5455 GCA_043728655.1 Chthoniobacter sp.
TCGAACGACTCCGGTCCGCAATTCGCGCCTTACGCAACGACCGCCACGAGCGTCAATACCGTCGCTCTGAATGACAACACCTCCGGATACGTGGCCGGCGGCCTGGGGCAGTACGCGACCGGCACCTTCACTGCGATCAGCAACGTTCAGGTTATCGAGTTCTCCGGAGCCGCCGCGACTCCTTTGTTCAACGCCTTCCAGCTCCGCACGGTTCCCGAGCCCGCTTCCGCCGTCCTGCTCTTCGGCGCCGGCGCCATGCTCGCGCTGCGGAGACGCCGCGCTTCCGTCTGATCCACGGAATCGGCCCGAGACGGTCTTGGGGCGGCGGGCGGATGGGATCACGTCCGCCACGGCTGGGTGCGTGCAGTTCACGGATTGCCGGGACGTTTGACCCCGCGCCCGCGACCCGCGCAGTATCCCGTGTCCATGCCACCCACCCGGCTTATCGAAATCCGCAAATACCAGCCCGCCGACCGCGCGCGGGTCCGCGAGCTGTGCTGCGAGACGGGCTTTCTCGGCAATCCCATCGACCCCGTCTTTGAGGATCGCGAGCTTTTCGCCGACTACCTCACCGCCTACTACACGGACTGGGAGCCGGAGTCCTCCTCCGTGCTGCTGGTGAACGGCGAGATCCGCGGCTACCTCATGGGCTCGCGCCGCCCGCTGCGCCAGCAGTGCTACGCATTTTACCAAAACATCAGCCTCTTCCTCCGCGGCACGTTTCGCTACCGGCGCTACTCCGGCGCGTCGAAAAAATTCGTCCAGTGGATCCTCCGCACCGCCTGGCGCGAGGTGCCCGCCGCACCGCGCCGCACCGCGCATTTCCACATCAATCTCCTCGCCGACACCCGCCAGCTCGCCACATCGCGCGCGCTGGTGGATTCCTACCTCGCCTACCTCTGCGCCTGCGGCGAAAAGCGCGTCTATGGCCAGATGGTCGTCTTCGAGGACCGGCGCGGCGCTAAGATGTTTGAGCGTTACGGCTTCAAGGTGCTGAACAAATCCGAGATCACCAAGTACCGCGATTTTCACCCCGAGCCGGTCTATCTCTGCACGGTCGTGAAGGACCTGGAGGAGAACAGCCAGTGCTACGCGAAAGCAGGGTAGGGAGAGCTCGAATTCGAATTTCCCCCCTCACCCCGCCGTGCGCTTCAGCACCAGCGAGATCATCTCCACCAGCTCCTCCATCAGCACCGGCTTGAAGATCACCAGTGCGTCGATGCTTTTCAAAAACCCATCGACCTTCGGATTGTCGGCGTGACCGGTGATGAAGACGAACCGCCGGGCCAGCTCCGGTTTGATCTTCTTCACCGCAAGGTAAAACATATCTCCCGCCATCTTCGGCATCAGCATGTCGCAGACGATTACGTCGTAGTCGATCGTCTGCACCTCGCGCAGCGCGGCGGCGCCATTGGGCTGCACGGCGACGATGAAATTCCGCGACTCCAGCAGCTCCTTCAGCGTGTCGGCCAGGTCCGTGTCGTCGTCCACCAGAAGGATGCTCTTGATGTCGATTTCATTCTGGGACGGCGGAAGTTCGGAGGGAGCGGGCATGGCGCGGAAGCTAGAGCACCGATGCCTCAGGTTCCATCGCGAATTTCGAGTCCGCCGCAGCCTGATAAAGTGCGTTAACCCGTTCGTGTTAGTGGACATGACTTCGTCGTGGCTGAGATTGAACCCTCAGCCCCCAAAACGTTCCGCCAATGGTCTTTCACCCCCCATTTTTTCTTCCCCGCCTTCTGGCCGCCGGTGCCGCGCTGTGCGTGCTCGCCGCAGCCGCCCACGCGCAGACCATCCCCGCCTTCCCTGGCGCGGAGGGCTTCGGCGGATATGCGAAAGGCGGACGCGGCGGCGACGTGTATATCGTCACAAATCTGAACGCGTCGGGCGCGGGCTCGTTTCGCTACGGCATTGAGACGGTGCCCTCGGCCGGGCGCACGATCGTCTTCGCGGTGAGCGGCCACATCCACATCAATGGCCTGCGCCTCACAGCATCGAAGGTCACCATTGCCGGGCAGACTGCGCCGGGTGACGGCGTGGGTCTCGTCGATGGCACCTTTCGCATCTCGGGCGACGAAGTGGTCGTGCGGCACATGCGCTTTCGCCACCGCAAGAGCGGCTCCGGCGGAGACTGCGTGAACCTGGACAGCGGCTCGATCAACAGCGTCCTCGATTCCGTCTCGATGCAATTCTCGACCGACGAGAATTTCTCCAGCTTCAACAGCCCGCCGGAGAATCTGACGATGCAGTGGTCGCTGAACGGCTGGGGCCTCGAGTCGCATTCGTGCGGCGGCTTGTGGGACCAGAATCACGCCACCGCCCACCACACGCTCTGGGCGCACAACCACACGCGCAATCCGAAGGCGCGGCCAAACGGGCTGCTGGAGTGGATCAACAATGTGACCTTTGACTGGGACATCGGCTTCATCATGGGCGACTCCGCGACGCCCGCGTCGTGGAAGGCGAACGTCCAGAACAGCTACTTCCTTTCGCCCGCCGGGAACATCCGCACGAAGGCGCTGGAAAAGGCGAACCTCGACCGCAACGGTGCGCCGAACTTTTCCCTCTACCTCAACAACTGCCGCCACGACTCGAATGGCAACGGCGTGCTCGACGGCACCGACAAGGGCTACGGCATCGCCAGCGGCAGCTTCATCACGCTCACCTCGCCGGTGGCGAATACGGGCGCGATTCCCGTGACGATGGACGACCCGACGGTGGCGTTCAAAAAGGTCGTGTCAAAGGCCGGCGCGCTGCGGCTCGACGTGGGCTACGCGGGTCCGCTGCGCGACGAGGTGGACACGAAGATGGTGCAAAATCTCGTCACTCAGACGCGGCAGCACGTTTCGAATGAATCGCAGACCGGCGCGAGCAACGGCGGCATCGGCACGCTGAACTCCGCCGCCGCGCCGGTGGATACGGACAAGGACGGGATGCCGGATTTTTACGAGACCGCGCTCACGTGGAATCCCGCCGCGCAGGATCACAACACGGCGCTGCCGAGCAGCGGCGGCCTGCTCACCGGCACGACCTTCATGCCCGCGGGCACCGTGGCGGGCTACACGCGGCTCGAGGAGTATCTGCACTACAAGGCGATCCCGCATGGCACGGTGGCGAAGAACGTGAGCGGCACGCCCACAAGCATCGCGGTGAACATGGCGAAGTTCACGAGCGGCTTTTCCGCGACGCCCACATTCACCGTGAGCAATATCACCGGCGGCACCATCGTCCAAAGCGGCACGGGCAACTCGATCGCGACCTTCACGCCGACGCTGAATCTCACGGGCCGCGCGCGGTTTGACTTCACCGTGACCGACAGCGCCGGGCACTCGTGGACGCAGACGTGCGCGCTCGTGGTGACGAACACGGGGCTGCCGCGCGACCTGCTTTGGAAGGGCGCGGGCGCTGCCTGGGATGACACTTCGCAAAACTGGCTGCGCCCCGCGACCGCCGCCACCGTTCCGTTTTCCAATGGCGACCGCGTGGTCTTTGACCAAAGCGGCATCGCCCAGCCGAACGTCAGCATCACCGGCTCGCTGGCGCCGACGACCGTCGAGGTGGACGCCACCGGCAACTACACGCTCAGCGGCACCGGCGACATCACCAGCACCGGCACGCTGACCAAGCGCGGCATCGGCACGCTCACGCTCGCGCACACGGAGACCTACGCAGGAGGCGGCGCGATCGAGGCCGGCACGATCGCGATCGTCACGGGCGGCACGCTCAATGGCGGCGCGATGACGATGCTCGACGGCGCCGTTTTCACGAACTCGTATCCCACCGGGACATCCGCTGGCGTCGGCACGCCATTCGATGTCCCGGCGGGAAACAGCGCGACCATCAACACCGGCAACCGCCTCGCGCTAAATGGTGCGCTGACTGGTGCGGGCACGCTGAATCTCAACGTGCAGACGAACGTGAGCCGGTTCGACTTGAAAGGCCCGGCCGCGGCCTTTGGCGGCGATCTGAAGCTCACGAATGGCGGCGGCGGCGGCGCGGGCGTGCGGCTGTTGTTCAATGGCGGCACGTTCAACGGCTTCGACGCCGCGAGCGTGGATGTCGGCGGTTCGGTGAGTCTCCAGCCGCAGACGAATTCCGGCGGCAACACGCTCAACATCGGAGCGCTTTCCGGGACGAGTGCGGCGGCGAACCTTTCCGGCGGAAGCGCGGGTGCGGTCAGCTATGTCATCGGCGGAACGGGAACGAGCACCAGCTTCGCGGGCAGCGTCAGCGGCAATGCCGCGCTCACCAAGACCGGCGGCGGCACGCTCACGCTCACCGGCACCAGCACGCACACAGGCGCGACGACGGTAAGCGCGGGCCGCCTGCTGCTGAATGGCACATTTGGCGACACGGCGCTCACCGTCGCCAGCGGCGCGACGCTCGGCGGCGAGGGCCAGATCGGCAGTGCCGCCGGCGGCGGGATCACGCTGCAAGCGGGAGCGACCGTCTCGCCCGGCAGCGCCACCGGCGCGCGCGGCACACTCACGGCGGCGGGCGGGTTTTCCGGCACGAGTTCGACGCTCGTCTTCGACCTCACGAATTCGCCCGCGGGCACGAACGACAGGATCCTTGTCACGAACGGCAGCGGCTACCTCGCCGGGACGAACACGTTTCAAGTCAACTTCACCGACGGCGTGCTCGGCGCGGGAAATTACAAGCTCATCGACTGCGCGGCCGGCATCCCGATGAGCGTCGCTGGCGGCATGGTGATGAATCTCTCCGCCGGCGTCCCGACCGGCACGCGCCAGAGCTTCGGTCTGAACCGCACATCGAGCGGCACCGCGGGCGGCTACGTGCAACTCACCGTCACCGGCAATGTGGCAAACCTCACGTGGGTCGGCGCGCAGAACGGCGCGACGTGGGATCTTAACACCACGGCAAACTTCACCGGCGCGAGCCCCGGCACTTTCTACAATCTCGACAGCGTGACGCTCGACGACACCACCGCGAACCGCACCGTCACCCTCGCCGGCAGCCTCGCGCCGCGCGTGGTCTCCGTGAATACCACGGCCGGCTACACGCTCACCGGCGCGGGCGCGCTCGACGGCACCGTCGCGATCGTGAAAGGCGGCACCGGCGCTCTCACCCTGACCGGCGCGCACACATTCAGCGGCGGCCTCACGCTCAATGCCGGCACCATCCTCCTCTCGACCGACACCGCCAACGCCGGCGCCCTCGGCAGCGGCCCTGTCACCATGAATGGCGGCGTGATTTCCATGCGCGACGACTCGTCCAGCTACAATGCCTTCAACGCGAATCTCGTGGTTCCCACCGGAGCCACCGCCCGGCTCAATGCCGACTCGCGCGTGGACATGTATGGCACGCTCTCGGGCGGGGGCACGCTCGACTTTTACGTCCCGTTCGTCCGCACCGATCTCTACGCCAACTGGTCCGCATTCACCGGCACGATCAACGTGCTCACCAACGCAACCGGAGGCGACTTCCGCATCGC
>JAYTML010000131.1:0-4708 GCA_043728655.1 Chthoniobacter sp.
TTCGATCTGCGTTTTCAAGTCCGACATGCCGGCACCTTTCTACAGCGACCCGCCTTTGGCAACGAAGCGCGTGCCGAGCGGCTTGCCCGCAACGATCCCGGGGATGCGCCCGGCTTTCCTCCCGCTGGCGATGTGGGTGGAAATGCCGGCATCGACCGCGAGCTTCACCGCCTGGAGTTTCGAGATCATCCCGCCGACGGAAAACTTTCCCTTTTCCTGCCGCGCAAGCTGCGAGGCGGCGGCGATATCCCCGACCACGCGCACGACTTTTCCTCCCTCGTCCAGCAGGCCGTCCACGCTGGTGAGCAGGATCAGCATGTCCGCCCTCACGAGCAGCGCGACTTCGGCGGAGAGCCGGTCGTTGTCGCCGAATTTTCCGAACTCATCCACCGCCACGGAGTCGTTTTCATTGATGATCGGCACCACATGCTTCTGCTCGAAAATCCGGCGCAGCGTGTTGTGCGCGTTCGTATGACCCACGCGGCTGTCGAGGTCGCGGTAGGTCAGGAGGAGCTGCGCCACGACCAGCCCGTGCCGCGCGAACATCGTGCCGTAGAGATGCATCAGCTTGGACTGGCCGATGGCCGCGCACGCCTGCTTCGACGGCAGGTCGTCGGGCCGCTCCTTCAGCCCCAGCTCCGCCAGCCCGGCCGCGACTGCACCGCTGGAAACGATCACGCACTCATGCCCGGCCTGCACCAGCCCCGCGATCTCCGCCGCCAGCCGCGCAAACTGCCGCTCGTCCAGCGCCGTGCCGCGCGCGTTCGCGAGGATGCCGGAGCCGAATTTGACGACGATGCGGGAAGGTTGTTTGGACATGCGAGCCTGGCAGCTTAGACGGGCGGTCAAGCGGTGGGGGCAAAAGGTCCCGGTGCTGCGCTGGAAACTGCGCCGCTTGCCGGGTCGGACAGGCCGGGATCGGCCAGACGCTTTGCGAGCCGAAGATCCTGGGTTTCGAGAGCGCGGACCAGCGCGCAGAGCGCCGGATGAGGCCCGTTATTTTTCCGGGGTAAAGCGGCGGATGAAGCTCTTCTCGCCTTCCGCGTAGGCGATCCAGACGGCGTGCGTTTTAGGGTCCACGGCCACGGAGCGGCAGCCTTTGGCAATAGGGAGTTCTCCTGCAGATTCGGCACCAGCCGCTGTTTCCTGAATGACTGTCAGTGTCCCGTTTCCGCTCGGGCAATAGATGCGCTGGAGGGCAGTGTCGATGGCGATCTGATCCACGCCGTTGGGGATCGCTACCGTGGTGATTAGTTTTCCGCTGGCGCTGTCGAGCACTGCGAGTTTGCCATTGGCTCCAGCCACGAAAAGTCGATGGGTGGCGGGGTCGAAGGCGAGGCCGTGCGGTCCGGTGGCGGGTTGCACGGACCAGTCGTGTTCCACTTTGTTTGTTGCCGGATCAATGACCGAGACCATCGCGGTGGTCTTGATGTTTTGATAAATGCGCCCCGCGCCCGCGTCATAGACCAACACTTCGGGAGCTTCACCGATGGCAACACTGGCCACGATCTTTCCCGCAGCGGGATCGATCACCCACACTTCCTTTCCATCATCGTGGCAGACATAGACGCGGCCATTCTTTGGACAGAAAAGCGCATCATCCGCCGGGCCGGTGAGCGCCACTTCGCCGGTCTTCTCCAGCGTCTTTGCGTCGATCGTCACGAGCTTCTGTTCCTTGCTCACGCCGACGTAGTACTTGCCGCCCTTTTCATCCACGCCGACACCCTGCGCCGCGCCGGTGGCGCAGTGCTTGAGCAGCTTGCCGGAATCGAGGTCGAAAACGTCGAGCGTTGCGTTTTGCGTGTGGTTGGCGAGCAGGCGGCGCGCGACGGAGTCCACCTGGATAAAGTCGAACCGGCCTTTCGAGTCGGGGACGAGAATTGGTTCGTCAGCCTTGAGGTGAGCGGGTGCAGCATTGGCCGGGGCGAGGCTCAAGAGAAGGGCGGCGGCGCAGAGTCCTGCGAACGAAATAGGATAAGTGGGGGTGTGTTTCATGAGGGCCGTGAGTCTATTCGTCATGTAAAATTCGACGATCAGATAATGGCGGAATGATGGACGATCGGTCGATGCTAACGGCAGGACGGCGCTGATGATACCGTCGGATTCCGTCGGATTGGGCGTGACGGATGTGAGGGGAAGCAGACTAAATCCCAACACCATGCACCCCCGCCTTCTCTCCGCCTGCCTTGCTCTCTCCGCCGCTCTTAGCCTCGCGCGATCTGCATTTGCCGACGAACCGATGCTGCCCGGCGTCGGCGCCGCGATGCAGGAGATGGTGGCGAAGAACGAAATAGCCGGCGCGGTCACCGTGGTCGTCGCTAAGGACAAAGTGCTGCATCTGGAGAGCACCGGTCTGGCGGATGTGGCGGCGAAACGGGCGATGACGGCGGACACGCTTTTCTGGATCGCCTCGATGACGAAGCCGATCACGGGGACGGCGGTGCTGATGCTGCAGGATGAGGGGAAGCTGAATGTCGGCGATCCGGTGGCGAAGTACCTGCCCGAGTTTGCGAATCTGAAGACGCCTTCGGGCAAGCCGGCGAATCTCACGATCACGCAGATCCTGACGCATACCTCCGGCCTCGGCGAGGCGGGTGGGCCGGGGGCGAAGGAGGCGAAGGAGGCGAAGGAGGCGAAGGCGCTCGCGGAACTCGTCCCGCTCTGGCTCGCGGCGCCGATGCAGTTCGAGCCGGGCGCAAAGTGGAGCTACTGCCAGAGCGGCATCAACGCCGCCGCGCGCATCGTGGAAGTGGTGAGCGGGATGAGCTTCGACGCCTTCCTCCAGCAGCGTATTTTCGATCCGCTGGGGATGAAGGATACGACCTTTTACCCGACCGAGGTACAGCGTGCGCGGCTCGTGACGGCCTATGCGAAAAACAAAGACAGCGGCGAACTGGATGCCGTCCCGCCGCGCGCCGACTTTGGCACGCGCGACCGGCCGCCGCAGGGCAATGGCGGACTTTTCTCCACCGCGCCCGACTACGCGCGCTTCTGCCAAATGTTGCTCGCGGGCGGCACATTCGGCGGTCGCCGCTACCTGAGTGCAGACGCGCTGAAGTTTCTATCCACGCCGCAGAGCGGCGATCTGCCGGTGGGATTTTTCCAAAATGACACCTACGGCCAGCATGGGACGAAATACGGATGGGGTCTCGGCACCTGCATCCTGCGCACGCCGCACGAGGGCGTGGCGGCGATGCTTTCGCCGGGCAGCTACGGCCACGGCGGCGCGTGGGGCACGCAGGCGTGGATCGATCCGGTGCGCGGGGTCGCCTACGTGCTGATGGTGCAGCGCGCGAATTTCCCAAACAGCGACGCAAGCGACGTGCGCCGTGCTTTCCAGCAGGCGGCGGCGGATGCGCTCGGGAAGCGGTGACGCTGAAGAACCGCCGCGAAGGGATTCCCTCGGAGCGGTCGCATCGATCACGGGAACTCGTGCCGGACAAGGAGCCGCGCGCGTCTCGCCGCCGCTCCTTGTCCGGCACGCTCCGGCGCAGCGCGCCTCACGGCGTGGTTCGCCGTGGTGGTGCGTGCGCGAGGCGCGGACTACTTCGCCGCGGTCGTGGCTTTGTTTTTCGCGTCAGCGAGGCGGTCGTTTTTTCTGCGGCGCGCGGCGCGCTGCTTCACTTTGTCTTTGCCTTTATTGTGTCCCATAGGGCGCGCACCTGACACCGGTGAGGTGATAATACCAAGAGGTTTCTCCGGTTTTTGCGGGAAACATCGGGAGCTGGCGGGCGGCGGTGAAGATCTGCCAGCTGGCGTGGGGCAGGAGGGCGAACGCGGCTGCGAGGCGGGCCGGCGGCTGGCGCGGCGTGACGTTGCGAATGAAAACGTGGCGGACGTTGCGCGGGAATTGAGCGGCGATGCGGCCGAGGACTTCGGGGTCGTCCTCACCCGAATCGCCGACCAGCACGAAGCTGCTGCCAGGATGCGCGCGGATGATCCGCCGGATCGGCCCGGTTTTGTATTCGCTGGGCGTGATCGGAAAGCAGGGGTTCAAAGCCACGCGTCCGCTGGGGAAATGATTGGTGCGCAGAAACCGTGAAACGCGCGGGTGGTAGAACCACGGTCCCTTTGACAGATAGATGAACTCCAACGGCCCCTGGCGGCTCCACGCCCGGTAGCGCGCGGCCATGCCGTCCACCGGCTGCCATTTGCGAAAGGGATCGCTGGCCAGGTGCGCGTAGTCTTTCCGATAGGTTGCCGCGCCGTGCCGGTCCGTGGTTTCCTTCACCACGCGGGTGTCCTTGATCGTGTCGTCGATGTCCGAAATCACGATGACCGCCGGCCGCGTGCGAACCGTGGTCTGCCGCGCGGCACAGCCGGTGGCGAGGAGCGCGATGAGGAGCGGGAGGGCCTTCATCCCGGGAGAGTGGATGGCGCTTCCGAGCGCTGTCGAGCGCCGTGCCCGCAGGGCGAAAAATGCGGCTTCCCGAATTTCGGGGCGGGCTTTTACAATGCGGGCCTATGAGCGAACTCAGCAAACGCATCGAACAGGCCGTCATCGACGGCCGGCTCCTCGAAAGCAGCGCCCGCAACATCGGGCAGATGTTCGTGCGGAGTTCTTCGCCGGTCGCGGCGGAGAGCATCGGGGAACTCGTGGAGCAGGGCGCGTGGGATGAGCTGAACGACCGCTTTTACAAGACGCTCGCCTTTGGCACCGGCGGGCTGCGCGGGCGGACGATCGGCAAGATCGTGACCGTCGCCGAGC
>JAYTML010000132.1:0-3256 GCA_043728655.1 Chthoniobacter sp.
CGCACGCTCTGGAACGTGTGGCTGCCGGACGACCGGCGGCTTTCCAAGGCCGACGGGAACATGGAGGCGGTGCTGGGGGACCTGAACAAGGTCGAGAAAATCGAGAGCAAGCGGCAGGAGCAGAAGGCGCTCTTTTCAATCCTCAACTCGACGAAAACGAGCGCGGCTACGAAGCAGAATGCAAAGTACAACTGGGGCGTGCTGCAGAAGGAGATCGCGGCCGAGAACCGGGACGAAAACTTCGCGGAGACGAACAGCTACTTCCGGCGCGGCGGCGCGCAGACGCCGAAGCCGACACCGGCGGAGGAGAGCGTGGGGAAAAAGGGAATCGCGCAGCAGGGCGACTACGTGGCGAACAAGCGCAGGGCTCTGAATGACGAAGTGGAGCGCGAGGCGCAGAAGCTGGAGGAGCTGGAGAAATCCGCGCCGATGAATGCGCCCATGAACACGCAATTGGGGACAAGCCCGCTCACCGGGGCCAATCGCAGCGGCGGTACGGCGATCAGCGCGAATGCAATCGACGCGCTGCTTTTCGGTGCCGCTGGCGCACCGAGCGGCAACACGGCGCAGCGGGGGGAGCAAATCACCGATCAGATCCAGCAGTTCATCGCGAACGCTCCTGCGGCCGATGTGCAGGGCAGCCGCGCGGCGCAGCAGGGACAGAACTGGACGGCGAACGGCGGATTCATTTCGCTAAAGCCGGCGGCGACGCCTGCGCCGGCGAATGCGGAAGGGCTCGGGAACAATCTGTATTTGAACGACAACATCGTGCTCCAGCAGCGGGTGGTGGTGGAGAAGCCCAAGGGCGGATCGAGTCCGGCCAAGCCGCAGGCGGGCGGGAAAGGCGGAGGCGGTGATATTTCAGGGAGCGATTTCGCGAATAAGCTGCCGCAGGCAAAGGACGCACAGAACGATCTTTCGGACCTTTCGCAGCAGATGAAGCAGGCGGATAAGGCGGAGGGAAAGGGTGAGAAGGTGCAGACGGAAAACTTCTTCAACACGGCGCGCGGAAACTCGGTGCGCTTCCAGGAGCAGCAGGCGCAGATGCAGCAGCAGATGCCGTCTCAAATGGCGGAGCAGCCGGCAACGCGCCAGCCGATGCCGCAGGCGGATCTCCCGGCGGCGGCAGCAGTGCCCGCCAGGCCGCAAGGGCTGGGGAATGGATTCAATCCGGCGCCGGCCGCAGCTTCGGTATCGGGCAACCTCCAGATCGCTACGGGCACGCTAACCTTTGGCGGCGGCATGGGGCAGGGGCGCGGGGCGGAGGACGAGGCGCGGCGGTTGCAGACGGCGGGGCGCATTTCGCTGGCGGTGGACTTCCCGACCGAAGGACAGGTGCTCCATTTCAAAAAGGTGAAAGCGAACGCGCGGCTGGAGCTGACGACGAGCACGCCGGAGACGTGGGTGCGGTGGCAGTATCTCGGCGCGGCGCTGGCGCTGGCGGGCGTGCTGCTGGTAATCCAGCGGCTGGCGGAAGGGCGCGGGCGTGCGCCGCGTTCCAGCGCTGCGCGCCAGTAGGGGAAGCTGACAGCTTCCTCCTGCGTGCGCGACGCACGCGGCGTCAGGGCTTTCTTGCCAGGCGTTCGGCGAGACGTTCCGCCAGGCGGCCGAGGGCGGCGGACTTGTCCATCGGGTCGAGATGCACGTCGAGGATGCAGTAGCTCGCGGTGTGTTTCGCGGCGGCGTCGAGCGCCTCGTCGAGCTGGGTTTCGGTCGTGACGAGAAAGGAGCGCCCAACGCCGAGCAGTTCCGGGAGCTTGTGATACTGCCACGGGAGCACGTCGTTGAAGGGGCCGTCGTGGATGTGCCGCTCGGTGCCGTAGCCGCGGTTGTTCAGCACGATGACCACGGGGTTCAGCCCGCAGCGAGCGATGGTGCTCAGCTCCATGCCGGTCATTTGAAACGCGCCGTCGCCGACGATGACGAGCGGGCGCAGCTCCGGGCTGGCCATCTGCGCGCCGAGCGCGGCGGGCACGGCGAAGCCCATCGAGGCGTAGTAGGCGGGGCCGAGGAATTCGGTGCGGTTGCGGATGAAAAGGTCGCTCGCGCCGAAAAGGGCATTGCCGACATCGGCGACGACGATGGTGCGCTCGTCGAGAAAGGCGTTCACGCGCTCGAAGAGCCGCGTGATGGTGACCGGCGCGTCCGGCACGGCGGGGACGAACTCGCGCGGCTGCGGCGGGGCGGGGCGGGGCCCGGAGTCGTGCTTCCGGAGATCCGCCGCGAGGAGTCCGCGCACGAAGTCCTTGAAGCGCACGTTTTCAAACGTGTGGTGGCGGATCGCGAGCTTCTCGCTGGTGGCGTAGATGGCCTTTCCGAGGTCGAGCTTGGCGGTGTAGATGCCGAGATTGATGTCGGTCATGAACGCGCCGAGCAGGATCACGCAGTCGCTCGCCTCGACGTATGCGCGCACATCGTCGCGCCCCATGGCGCCCTCATAGACGCCGAGGTAAAACGGGTGCTGCTCGCTGATCACGGACTTGCCGAGGATCGTGGCTGCCACAGGGATGCCGGCGATTTCGATGAGCCGCAGGAGATCGTCCTGCATGCCAAAGCGGTGCACCTCCACGTCGGCGAGGATCACGGGTTGTTTCGCGGAGTTGATCATCGCTACCGCCTCCGTGAGCGCCTCGCGCAGCGCGAGATCGTCGCTTTTCTCATGCACTTCCGGAGCCCGGTGACCGCTGCGGCCCGGCGCGCCCGCGAGATCGCGCGGCAGCTCCAGATAGACCGGGCGCTTGTAGCGGAGCGCGGCGTGGAGCACGCGGTCGATCTCGGCGAAGGCGGTGTCCGGATCCTCCAGCGCCGCGGATGCGACGGTGATCTGCTCGAAGACGCGCCGCTGGGTGTCGAACTCGCGCACCTTGTGATGGAGGAGGGGATTGCGCTCGCGCTCGCCCATCCCCGGCGCGCCGCTGATGACGACGACGGGTGACTTCTCCGCAAACGCGCCGGCGATCGGGTTCACGATTTTCAATCCGCCAACGCAGTAGGTGATGCACACCGCGCCGAGGCCGCGCACCCGCGCGTAGGCGTCCGCGGCAAAGCCGGCGCCCTGCTCATCGCACGTCGTGATCGTCTTCAGCGTGCTGTTTTGGAGCTGCTCATAAAAGCCGAGCACGTAGTCGCCGGGGATGCCGAAGACGTGACCGACGCCGTGCGCGGCGAGGCGCCCGATGAGGTAGTCGCCAATGGACGTGGGAGGAGTCATGCGCGCAAAGTAACCCGGCCCGCCGGGCCTTGGCGAGCCGGCGCG
>JAYTML010000133.1:0-8228 GCA_043728655.1 Chthoniobacter sp.
CGAAAGATCTCGATGGGCGGCAGCGGGCTCTTCGAGCCGCGGAAACCCGCCAGCGAAACCACGGCGACCGAGATCAGGAGGAAGGCGATGAAGAAATAACGGAGCATGATCAGTCGTGGATGAGGGTGACATGGCTGCCGCCGATTTCCTCGAGAAGGGCGCGGGTCTTGGTCTCGGAAAACTTCGCGTCACGGGCCTCGATGACGACGAAGAATCCGTCGTCCGTCACGCGTGAGAAACGCTCCCAGTTAAAGACCGGGTGATACCACTTCGGAAGCTGGTTCATGATGAGCAGCGCGAAAATAGTACTGAATGCGGAAAACAGCACGGTGAGTTCGAACACGATCGGGAAGAAGGCCGGCAGCGTCCGCCAGTCATACGGCTTGCCATGCACAATCATCGGGTAGATGCCGAACGACGGGATGCAGGTCAGCAGGATCGCCGTGAGCGTCCCAGTCGCACCGCCAATCAGCACCGGCGCGCTCAGCCAGGACTTGCCGAGACCCATCGCCTTGTCCATGCCGTGGATGGGGAAAGGCGTATGCACATCCCATTTGGAGAAGCCGGCGTCGCGGATTTTCTCCGCCGCTTTCATCAGCGCCGCTGCGCTGTCAAACTGTGCGCCGAGCCCGTAAATCTTGCGGTATTCAGCCATATCAGTGTTTCCCCTCCTTTTTCGGCTCGTGATGCGGGTCAGCCTCCGGCGTGACCAGTTTGACCTCGAACATACAGATCATCGGCAGGAATCGCATGAAGAGCAGGAAGAGCGAGAGGAAGATGCCAAACGTGCCGACAAACGTCCAAATCTCGACCCATGTCGGATGGTAGTGACGCCATGAGGACGGCAGGAAATCCTGTGCCAGTGAGCTGACGATGATGACGAAGCGCTCGAACCACATGCCCACGTTCACGAACATACAGACGATAAAGACGGCAACGTAGTTTGTCCGCATCGACTTGATCCAGAAAAGCTGCGGCGAAATGACGTTGCAGAACATCATGACGTAGTAGGCCCAGGAGTACCAGCCGGGGTTGTCTATGCCGATGCGGGCCTGGAAGAAAGTGAATTTCTCAAACTGATTCGCCCCGTAGTACGCGATGAAAAGCTCCGTCAGGTAGGCGTAACCGACGATCGAACCCGTGAGCAGGATGATCTTCGCCATCTTGTCCACATGCTGACGCGTGACGAGGTCTCCGAGCTGGGGATAAAGCAGCCGCGCAGGAAGCATGATCGTGAGCACCATGGCGAAGCCGCCGAAGATCGCGCCTGCAACAAAGTAAGGCGGGAAGATGGTGGTGTGCCAGCCGGGCACGATGGACGTGGCAAAGTCGAAGGAGACGACCGAGTGAACCGACAACACCAGCGGAGTCGAGAGACCCGCGAGGAGCAGGTAAGCCATCTCATAGTGCCGCCATTGGCGGTTCGAACCGCGCCAGCCGAGGGCGAAAATGCCGTAGAGATACTTCGCGACGCGCGCCTTGGCGCGATCACGGAGCGTGGCGAGATCGGGCACGAGGCCGGTGTACCAAAACAGCACCGAGACGGTGAAATAGGTCGAGACCGCGAACACGTCCCAGAGCAGCGGCGAGCGGAAATTCGGCCAGATGCCGTTGGCGTTTGGAATCGGGGCGAGGAACCACGCCATCCAGACGCGGCCGACGTGGATGCCGGGAAAGATGCCGGCGCAAATCACGGCGAAAAGCGTCATCGCCTCCGCCGCGCGGTTGATCGAGGTGCGCCACTTCTGACGGGTGAGGAAAAGGATCGCCGAAATCAGCGTTCCGGCGTGGCCGATACCGATCCAAAAGACGAAGTTTGTGATGTCCCAGGCCCACCCGACCGTCTTGTTCTCCCCCCAGACACCGACGCCGTTTGAAATCTGGTAACCGATGCAAAGCAGACCGATGAAAGCGATGAGGGCGCTCGGGAGAAACGCGAGCCACCACCAAAGCGGCGTCGGCGATTCGACGATGGCGGAAACCTTGTCCGTGATCCACGTGTGCTTGCGCTCGTTGGTCACGAGCGGCTCGCGCACTAGTTCGCGCGGCGTGGTGAGGGTGACGGCGGACTCAGACATTAGTGCTTCCCTCCGTTGGCAGGTTTCGCCGGATGGTGCGCGTGCTGCGATTTCATGGCCGCGCCGATTTTCTCCGCACCGGGCATCTTCATGTTGGGATTGCGGATGCGCGCGAGGTAGGTGACCCGCGCGTTGACGTTGAGGTATTCGAGGAGGCGGTAGCCGCGCTCGCTCTTCTTGAGCTTCGCTACGGAACTTTCGGGATTGTTGAGATCGCCGAAAGTGATCGCGTCCGCCGGACATGCCTGTGCGCAGGCGGTCGTAAAGGCGTCCGCCGGGATGCGGACATCGCCGGAATCGCGGACGGCGACTTTCGTCGCGATCTTCGCTTCCTGGATCCGCTGCACGCAGAACGTGCATTTCTCCATGACACCGCGCATACGGACGGTGACGTTCGGGTTCTTGGACAGCTTGACGGTGTCCTCCGCGCCCCGCGGCGCCGTGAGATTCCACTCATACAGACCGGTGAAGGGCTTGCCTTTCACGTGGCCGAGCGTGTCGCGCTCGTTGTAGTCGAAAAAGTTGAACCGGCGCACCTTGAACGGGCAGTTGTTCGCGCAGTAGCGGGTGCCGATGCAGCGGTTGTAGGCCATGACGTTCAGGCCGTCCTCGCTGTGGACCGTGGCGTTCACCGGGCAGACCGTTTCGCACGGCGCATTCTCGCAGTGCTGGCACATGAGCGGTTGCGAAACCATCTCGGGATCCGGGTCGTTCGCATCCGTGCTAGCAAAGTAGCGGTCAGTGCGGATCCAGTGCATCTCCCGCCCTTCCATGACCTGCTCCTTGCCGACGATCGGGATGTTATTCTCCGACTGGCAGGCCACCATGCACGCCGAGCAGCCGATGCAGGTATTGAGATCCACGATCATCCCCCACGCGTGCGGCTCCAGCGCGATTTTATCCGGATGCTCTGGCTTCTTCGTCGTGCTCAGATCCGGGTTGGTGTAAAGCGAGACGTTCGGCGGGATATGGGCATCCATACCCATCGTCTTCGCGAAATCCGGGTCTGCCTTGTATTCGTCGAGCGTGGCCTCGCGAGTCAGATCACCACCGCGACCCTCGAGAGCCCAGTGCTCCTGCGTCAGGGCCAGCTTGTAGGATTTACCCGTGGCTTTCGCCGTCGCCCCGACGGCAAAGTAAGGCTGGCCCGTCGTCCGCATCGGATAGGCGTTAAAACCAGCGCCCTTGCCGACGCGACCGACCACGGAGCGCCCATAGCCGAGGGCGATGGAAATGGAACCGTCGGCATGACCGGGGGCGATGATCGCAGCCGCAGTCAGCGAACGCTTCTCGACCGTGATCTCGATGAGTCCATTGTCTTTCACGCCAAGCTTCTTCGCCGTGTCGGGGCTGATCATCGCCGCGTTATCCCAAGTGATCTTCGTGATCGGGTCGGGGATTTCCTGCATCCAGCCGTTGTTGGCCAGGCGGCCGTCATCGACTTTCGCGCAACCCGTGAAGACGACCTCAAAGACGTTCTCGGAAGGCACCGGAAAGGCGGAATTGTCAGCGACGAATTTCGCCGCCGCGGCGCCGCTAAACGCCAGCACGTCTGGCTTGGCGGCACTGTCGGCAAGGAAACCGTCGTGCAAAAACTTTGCCCAGTCGGCTGTGAAGTCGCCGGGCTTGGCGATGGCTTTGAAAGTCTCCTGGATCAGCTCCGGGCCGGCCGGCTTCGGCTGGCCAGCCACTTTTGCAAGGAGGTCCAGTTCGGTCCATGCACCGAAGAGCGGCAGGATCATCGGCTGGACGGACATGTAGCTGCCATCCGCCGCGAGGCCGTCGCCCCAGCTCTCGAGATAGTGGGCCAGCGGCGCATTCCAATGCGCGTGCTGGGATGTCTCGTCCTCGTGATAGCCGAGGCGGACGACCGCGGGCACGGACGCCTGCAGGTTCGCCCAGCCCAGATCGGCGGGCGCGTCATAGACCGGATTGCCGCCGATGATAATGAGCGTCCTGACCTTCTTGTCGGTGATGTCCTTCGCCAGTTCCGGGAGCGTTTGCGCCGGCTTCGCGCCCACTTTCCTCCCGACGATCGTCTTGCCGAGATTCCCGAGCGCGGAATTGATGGCGGCGACGAGCACCTGCACAGCCGCCGGCTGGCGCGACCCCACGAGCACGAGGCTCGCGCCCTTGCTGGCCATGAGATCCTCCGCCGCATACTTGATCCACTCCGCGCTGATTTTCACGGCCGGGGCGCCGAAGGTCTTTACCATTTCACCGAGCGTCGAATCCTTGGCCCCGACCCCGATTTCCGCCGCCAAGGCGAGTGCAAATGCGCCAATCTGGCTGGCCGGAAGGCGCATGCGATGATCCGCGATGCCGCCGGTGATTGTGTAGCGGTTCTCCACCACGTAGAGCCGGTTCATCTTCGAGTCCGGCCCGCTGACTTTCCGCCGCGTGGAAAACTCCCGGATCGTGCTCACGTCGCCTTCGGTTCCAAGGAAATCGCTGTCCAGCGAAAGGATCACGTCCGCCTTGTCGATCTGGGGAATGGCCGACACACCCTCCCCAAAGGCGACCGCCGCCGCGTGATCGGCGAGCTCCGCACCCAGCGGTTCATAGACGGTCCATGTCGCCTTCGGAAACCTCTTCGCAATCTCGCCGCGCAGCCGCTCGCGCGTCGGCGAACTGTCCTGCCCCAGCAAAAAGGCGAGCCCCGAGCCATCGCCCGCGGCTTTCAAAATCTCGTCCAGCGCCTTCTCAAATGCCGCCGCATCAGACGGCTTGCCCGCATGGGCAAACGCCCGCGCGCGGTCCGTGTCGTAGAGGTCAAGCAACGACGCCTGCGAAATCATGTCTGTCGTCCCCTTGCTCACGGGGTGGAGCGGATTGCCGTCCACCTTCGTCGGACGACCGTCATGCGTGGTCGCCACGAGAGGCGCATAGCCCCGGCGGGACGGGCGCGAAGT
Source organism: Chthoniobacter sp. (assembly GCA_043728655.1). Taxonomy (GTDB): domain Bacteria; phylum Verrucomicrobiota; class Verrucomicrobiia; order Chthoniobacterales; family Chthoniobacteraceae; genus Chthoniobacter. Next base: position 4,991 of record JAYTML010000133.1, read on the forward strand.
GGCGAAAAACAGCGGCTTTCCGGGGATCGACCACTCGACGCCGCGGGTGAACGGCACCAGGTGCTTTTCCGGGCGGCGACAGCCCGCAAAGCTCAGCCCGGCCAGCGCCATCGACGCACCCATGAGCTGAAGGAAATTGCGGCGCGAAACCTCCCCGCCGTGCATCTCGGCGGCCCCTTGCGGAAACTCGCGCTCCAGCCAGCCGCGGAACTCCGGCGTATCGCCGAGTTGCCCGAGCGAGCGCCAATACTTGCGGCCCGTCGCGGGCTCTGCGGGGTGGGAAAGGATACGTTTGCTCATCGGTGACAGCCTGCGCAATTCTTGTCCGGCGGATTGATGTGCCACTTCTTTTTCAGCTCATTGCCGAGAGCGAGCTGGGCTTCCGCAACCGTCTGATCCTTCGCCGGGGTCGGCTGCCAGTTGAGGTTCGTGATCTGATCGAGCGGCCGGAGCGCGTTTTCCGGCGCGCGGTGGCAGTCCAGGCACCACGACATCGAGTGCGGCTCGGCGTGATAGACCACCGCCATTTTGTCCACCCGCCCATGGCAGCTCACGCACGAGACACCGCGGTTTACATGCGCCGAGTGGTTGAAATACACGTAGTCCGGCGTCTTGTGGACCTGCACCCACTCGACCGGCCGCCCCGTCTTCCACGACTCGTGCAGCGGCGCGAGCTTCGGGTTGTCCTTTTGCACCTGAGAGTGGCAGTTCATGCAGACCTGCGTCGTTGGTACATTCGAGTGCGCGGCCACCTCGACAAAGCTGTGGCAATACCGGCAGTCCATCCCGAGCTGCGCCACATGGACATCGTGCGGAAACGGGATCGGCTGCGCCGGCTGATAGCCCACGCGGGTGTATTTCGGCGTGAAATAGTAGGGTACTGCGAGCGAAACCGCCCCGCCGGCAATCGCCGCGCAGAGGAGGATTTTAAGGGGGAGAATATTGCTCCCGCGTGGAAAAATATTCGCCATTCCTTAGTGGGTGTCGGTGCTTCGGCAGTTCAAAGTGGGGAGAGATTGTCGCGTCCGTGAAGTCGTTGCAAGCTGCTTTGTGAAAAATTTCACAAGCGGCCGGGTTGAGGGGGACTTTCGGTGCGGGGGCCGGTTCTGGCGCGGGGATTTTTCGACTCCACGCCGCGCGTGGCAAGGCGAAAACGCGTATCTCCACATTTCGGCGAACGATTTCTCGCCCACTGCGGCGAGGGCGGCTAAGGGAACCCGTAAGAATGCGAATCCTCCCACCACCGGGCCACTTCCCACGCTTCGTCGCGATCGTCGCCGGCCTCATTTTCGCCGGCACCGCGCCCGGGGCGGACACGCCGTTCCGTGCACGCGCCGAGCATATGGTCCTGGTCGTCTGGGACGGAATGCGTCCGGATTTCATCCGCGCCGACACCACCCCAGCCCTCCACGCCCTCGCCGCACGCGGGACGTTCTTCGCGAATAACCACTGCGTTTATGTCACCTCCACCGAGGTCAACGGAGCAGCCATCGCCACCGGCTGCTACACGGCACGCACCGGCATCGCGGCCAATGCCGAGTATCGCCCCGACATCAATCTCGTCCGCCCCGTCGCCACCGAAAACGCCGTGAGCTGCCGCATCGGCGACATCGTGCGTGACGGCCGCTATGTCGGCGTCCCCACGCTCGCCGAGATCGTCCAGCGCGCCGGAGGTCGCACCGTCATCGCCGGCACAAAGCCCGTCGCCCTCCTCCACGACCGCACGTTTGATCGCGCCGGCTCCCCGGGCTCCGCCATCTTGTTTGCAGGGAAAACCTACCCGCCATCCGCGCTCGCCCCACTCACCGCTCTGCTCGGCAAATTTCCACCTTACCCCCTCGCCGAGACGCTCGAACCCAACAGCGCCCAAAACGCCTGGACGACCCGCGCCTTCATCGACGCCCTGTGGCGCGACGGCGTCCCACGATTCAGCACCCTCTGGCTCGGCGACCCCGACTACAGCCAGCACCTCACCCAACCCGGCTCCCCCACCGCGCTCGCTGCCATTCGCAACAGCGACACACAGCTCGGCCTCGTCCTCGCCGCCCTCCATGAGCGCGGCGTCCTGGAGAAAACCAACGTCTTCATCGTGTCCGACCACGGCTTTTCCACCACCGACCGCTTCGTCGATCTCGCGGGCATCTTGAAAAAAGCCGGCTTCACCACCGTCCGCGCCTACGCCGGGACGCCGCGCCCCGGCCAGATCCTCCACGTCCCCCTCGGCGGCAGCACGCAGTTCTACGTCCCCGGCCGCGACCCCGCCCTCATCCAGCGGCTCGTCTCCTTCCTCCAGGCCTCCGACTTCGCCGGCCCCATCTTCACGCGCGACGCCCTCCCCGGCACCTTCGCGCTGCGCGAGGCACGCATCGAGACGCCCGACTCCCCGGACATCCTTTTCTCGTACCGCTGGAGCGACGGTGAAAACGCCAGCGGCATCCGCGGCCTCGTCGCCAGCGAAGCCCGGCGAACCGGATTCGGCACCCACGCCTCACTCAGCAAATACGACGTCCACAATACGCTCGTCGCCGCCGGTCCAGACATCCGCGCCGGTTTCCGCGACACCTTTCCCACGTCCAACGTCGATGTCGCGCCCACCATCCTCCACCTCCTCGGCATCGCCCCGCCCGAACCGCTCGACGGACGCGTGCTCAGCGAGGCGCTCGCAGCCGTCGATTTCGACGCGCCAATGCCTGCGACCAAGACGATCGAAGCCGCAGCCGGCACCTGGCGGCAGTATCTGAAAATCACAACCTTCGGCACGCACACCTATCTCGACGAAGGCAACGCCAGCCACAGCGAGTAGGGCGGCTTTGCGCTTGGCAGCATCCGGGCGCGCGGTGCTATGAGATGCCGCGCGCACGTTTTTCCCCATGACCTCCCGCCTCACGCTCCGCGACTCGGCCCTCGGGCTCGCACTGCTCCTCATCACCGCCTTTTTCGCGTTGAAAGTGCCGGGCTGGAACTTCCTTTCCGCCCGCAATCTCTCGCTGCTGATGATCGACTTCTCGATCACCGCCACGCTCGCCATCGGCATGCTCGTCGTCATCCTCCCGGGCCACATCGACCTCAGCGCCGGCAGCGGCGTGGGTCTCATCGGCGGCATCGCCGCGGTGCTCGTCTCCCTCCATGCCTGGCCCGCCCCGCTCGCGCTCGCCGCCGCGATGGGCGTGGCGCTCCTCCTGTGGTGGGCCATGGGCTCGCTGATCATCCGGCAGCGCATCCCGGCGTTCATCATCAC
>JAYTML010000134.1:0-5261 GCA_043728655.1 Chthoniobacter sp.
AACAGCTACGCGGGACTGACCTCCATCACCAATGGCATCCTGAGCATCGCCGCCAGCGCCCACCTCGGCGACGCCTCGGCGACAAACACAATCGCGATCAATGGCGGCACGCTCCAGGACACCGGCGCAGGAGTGAATCTGGGAGCGAACCGCTCGGTCGCCATCGGAGCCAGCGGCGGCACCGTGGACGTGGCCGCCGCGAGCGACCTGACGATTCCGGGAGTCATCAGCGGCGCCGGCAATACGCTGACAAAAACCGGCAGCGGCACGCTCAAGATCAACGGGGCGCAAACCTACGGGACGCTGACGACGGGCGCCGGGAGGACGGACGTGAACAGCGCGCGCGGCACCGGCAACTCGACGGTGAATGCGAATGCGACGACCAACATCAGCACCAGCCAGACGCTGGCGGCACTGAACATCGGCGCGGGCGCGGTGGTCACGTTTTCACAGACTCCGCCACCCTTTGCGGGATTCAGCGCAGGCGTAGTGCCCGAACCGGGTTCCCTCAGTCTGTTGCTGATCGGTGCGCTGGGTCTCGCCACCCGCCGCAACCGGCGCGGGTAGGACGCGTCAACTTTCCCAGGGGTTCCTGACGGGGTTCCCGGGCGAAATGAAGGACGGGCCCGGCGTGTTTCGACACGTCCACCCAGACTTCGGTGGTGGAGCCGTTTGGGGACGGCTCCGCCACTTTTTTTTGCGGCGCCAGCGCGTCTGCGGCTCGGATTTTCCGCGCCACATTTCCGAAAATTACACGCCTGCAACAGTGCTGCCAGCGCCTGCTCGAAACATTGGTCAGAGGCGGCCCATGCAGCCCGGCTCCGACCAGATCATGAACTCGCTCCGCTCCCCCTCCCACGATTTTTCCACTGCCAGCCTGCCATCCGCCCGGCGGAGCAAGGGCGCCGCTTTCACGCTGACGGAACTGCTCGTCGTCATGGTCATCATCGCCATCCTCCTGCCGGTCGTCGGCAGGATCCAGGAATCCGCGCGCCGCACCACATGTATGAGCAACGTGAAGCAGCTCGCCGCAGCCGCGCTGGCTTACGCGAACGAGAACGACGGCGTGCTTCTCGACAACACCAGGGACGCCGCAGGAGTCGGTGGCGACGGGACCTTCGCGACGTCAGGCACAAAGAACTGGGTCACGCTCGCGCTCCCCTATTTCAAGGACGGGCCGCAGATCCTCCTCTGCCCCACCACGGCTAAGTCCACGCAGTCCGAGGCGCGCGGGACCACCTATCTTGGGAATGCGGTAGTCTTTGGCAAACACCTCTCGGCGATCCCGCGCCCCGCGAACGCGATCATCTATCAAGAGATCACCCGGATCGTGAATCAGGCGTATCTCCGCCCCGCCGGGCCAAACGGCCTGCCACCCTACCGGACGTGGCACTTCACGAATGCGCAGCAGCTGGAGAACTATACGAACAGTCACGGCGACCGGGAGAAAAACGACGGCGCGGGCAACGTGGCGTACGCCGACGGCCATGTGGAATTCCGCACGCTGCGGTCCATGCGCAGCGGAGATTTCGGACTGACGCCGGCGACGGATGATCGCTCGGCGTCGAACAACGCGACCTACGAAGTCGCAGCGGAATAGGCGGACGCCAGGCGAGGCGCGAACGCGCGGCGAGCGCGGCAAACCAAAAATCTCCGCGGCTCGTTTTCCAAAGATTTTTTGGAAGTGGGTCGGGCGAGACTCGAACTCGCAACCAACGCCTTAAAAGGGCGCTGCTCTACCATTGAGCTACCGACCCGTTTCCAACGGAAGTGAGCCGCGGAGAGTCGTGTAGGTATGCGGTCCCGGCAACCAAAAAAAACGTGCCTCGTTGCATTGCCTTTCAGCCGGCGAAATGACGCTGCACGGGAGGAGATTTTGCGCGCCGGATCGAAGGGTCCCGTGAGAGCGGGGCGACGGCATCACGCGGGCAGGGAGATTGTGAAGCGCGAGCCGCGGCCCAACTCACTGACGAGCGAGACGTGGCCGCCGTGGGCTTCGACGATGGCTTTGACAAAGCTCAGGCCGAGGCCGAGCCCGCGCTGGGAGCGGCTCTTGTCCACGCGGTAAAGGCGCTCCCAGATCCGCGCCTGCACGTCCTGCGCGATGCCCTCGCCGGTATCGCCCACCACGATCTCCACACGGTCGCCGGCGGACACCGCACGAACCAGAATCCGCCCGCCGTCCGGGGTGTATTTGAACGCGTTGTCCACGAGGTTCGCGACTGCGCGCTGGAGGCGGAGCACATCGGCCCGGATCTCCAGCTCTGCCGGCACCTGAAGCTCGACCGCGATCCGCTTTTCCTCCGCGACGTGCTCGAAAACCCTGAGCACCTGCCCGGCCAGGCCCGCCACGGCGACCCTTTTGCGATCGAGCTTCATGGCGCCAGCCTCGGCCTCTCCGATGTCCATCAGCGTCCGCAGCATCGCGACCACGCGCTCCGATTCCTCCAGGCAGTCGGCGAGCGCCTCGTGCGCCGCCTCCTTTCCCGCATCGCTCTCGATCGCTTTGCTGGCGATGTTTCGCAGGTGCGTCATCGGCGTGCGCAGATCGTGCGCCACATTTTCGAGCGACTCGTGCATCCCGCGGACGAGATTTTCGACTTTGCCGAGCATCGTGTTGAAATGGAGGACCAGTTCGTCGATCTCATCGCCGGTTCCGCGGTGCGGCAGGCGCTCGGTGAATCGCCCGGTCTCCATGATGGAGCGCACCGTGGCGGTGAGACGCTTCACCGGGCGCAATGCGCGTGAAGCGACGAGCACCCCGACCGGGACGCTGACGAGGAAAACGACGGCGCCGATGCCGATGAGCGAGTTGCGAAAGCGACGGAGCAGGTCCCTGTGGTTTTCAAGTGTCTTGCCGACCTGCAGGAGATTTCCATCCGGAAGCCGGCGCGAGGCGATCCGCAATTCGGTGCCGTCCGGTCCGTGGATGCTCGTCCACGTCATGTCCTCCGGCAGCTCCCGCCCCGCAAGGGACTCGGGCGCGAACTCGGTCCAATCATCGGCGTCGCGGAGAAAAACGGTGCGGTTCTGCCCGTCCGCCAGCCGCACGAAAAACGCCCTCTGCGCGCGGCCGATCCGCACCTTGCAGAGCCGGACCACCCCGGCCTGCCCGTCGGTCGCGTACTCCCCCGCGAATTGGCTGAGACGGAATTCGATCAAGTCATTGGACTGCGCATCGAAAACCCTGCTTACGAGCAGGTAGGCGACCGCGAAGGCAGTGACCGTGCCAAGGACGGAGATCAGCAGATTCCACAGCGTCAGGCGGGTGCCCAGCGTCTGGAAAAGCCGTCTAATCCGCTCGGAAGACATAGCCGACGCCCCGCATCGTCCGGATCCGCTTCTGCTCGAAATCCTTGTCGATCTTGCCGCGCAGCCGGCAGACGAGGACATCGACGATATTGGTATGCGGATCGATGGAAAGGTCCCATAGCCGCTCCATGAGGAATGTCTTTGAGAGGGCCTTTCCCGGACTCCGCATCAGCAGTTCGAGCAGCGAAAACTCGCGCGGCTGGAGCTCGATGGCATGCCCTTCGCGCGTGACCACGCGGCTGAGCAGGTCGAGCACGATGCCGCCGGCCTCGATGCGGATCGGCTCGGAAGCCCCTTGCGCGCGGCGCGTCACCGCATGCACGCGGGCCAGCAGTTCGGAGAAAGCGAACGGCTTTCCCACGTAATCATCCGCGCCACGCTGGAGGCAGAGCACGCGGTCCTCTACGGAGCGCTTTGCGCTCAGGACGATGGCGGGCGTCTGCACTTTCTGCGTGCGCATCTGCTCGATGAGCGAGAGCCCGTCGAGCCCCGGCAGCATCAGATCGACGATCGCCACGTCATACGGAGTTTTGCACGCGTGCATCAGACCCTCCTCACCGTTTGCAAAATGATCCACGGCAAACCCGGCTTCCTGGAATTCTTTGGTGAGGAACGAGGCGATCTTCGGGTCGTCCTCAACTACGAGCAGGCGCATAAGTAATTTAACCCTATCGAGATCGGAGATGCCCGCGATAGTTTTGATCAGGCGGCGCAGTGGACGCGGTTCCGGTTGCCGAGGGCCCCGACCTTGGGCAGGAAGAACGTATATGGCCGGACGTGCGACCATCGCAGGTGACGCGGGGAATAATGCCCGCTAACGTCCGCGCCTCGCCATGCCCCGCCTCCTTTCCGCCCTAGCGCCCTTTCGCTCCCGGCTCGCGCTCGTCGCGGGCGTGCTGGTCACCGGGCTCGCGGTGTGGTTCGCGCTCCCCCTTTTCCGCACGGCAAATCCCCTGCTGGAAACGCCCACGCTCGTGCTGAATGCCGTGCAGGCCAGGTCGCTGTATTTCAACGCCGCCGCCCGCCCCTGGCTGCTGGCGCAGCGGCCGGACCTGGTCACGGCGGAGGATCGCGACGACGGCTCTCAGCGCACGCGGACTTTCGCGCAGGCGGTCCTGGTGCCCCGGCTTTTCCGCCAACTGGACCGGCAGGACCGCTTCGACGCGCTGCTTTTCATCGGCGATCCGAGCCAGTACCGCCCGCTGCTCGATCATCTCGTGGAGACAAAGGACTGGTCGCTGAGTTACGTGGACCACCTCGGGATGATTTTCCGCCGCGATGTCGCGCGCCCGTGGAAGCCGGAGGATTTCCAGCCGGTGCGCGCGCACTTTGCCAGCGCGTCCGCCCACGACCGCGCCGTCTTTCTCGCTCAGACGGCGACCAAGCTGGTGGCCGTGCGGGAGTTCACCTCCGCCAAGCAACTGCTCGACGAGGCCGTGCAGCTCGACGCACGGCTGCCGGATGCATGGAATGGGCTCGCCACCTACCACATGCACCGCGGCGAATACCGCGAGGCTTACGCCAGCGCGGAGCGCGCGATCGCGCTCGACAAGGCTCACCTGCCGGCGCTCGCGACCAAGACGCAGCTCCTTTTCGCCACGCGGAATTATTCCGAGGCTTACGAGCTTTCAAAGCAGCTCATCGCGCGCCTGCCGGACGATCCGAACCTGCTTTTCTACCACGCGAAAATCGCGCACGAAGCGCATGCCTACAAAGCGGAGATCGAGGCGCTGGAGCGGCTGATCACCCGCGCCACTGCGGACCAGCGGCCGGTCTCCGGCTATCAGCTCTACCTCGCACAGGCCTACACCGCGGCGAGCGATGGGCCGCGCGCCATCGAGGCATTCATGCAGGTGCTCAATGATCCCGACCTCCCGCAGGACCAGCGCGACTTTGCGCGGGAAAACATCGCGCGGATCAAAAAGCGGACAGGATTGTAAACTGCGGGT
>JAYTML010000135.1:0-2154 GCA_043728655.1 Chthoniobacter sp.
AAGGAATCCGACGCGACAAAAGCGCTCTACGGCATCGACGAAAAGGACACCGGGGACTTCGGCCGCATGTGCCTGCTTTCCCGCCGCCTTGTCGAGCGCGGCGTCCGTTTCGTGCAGCTCTACAGCGGGGCAGGGAGCAAGTGGGATTCCCACGCGAAGATCGAGGAGAACCACTCAAAGCTCTGCCGTTCGATGGACAAGCCGGTGGCCGGTCTGCTCAAGGATTTGAAAGCGCGGGGTCTCCTCGACAGCACACTGGTCGTCTGGGGTGGCGAGTTTGGCCGGACTCCGCAGAGCGAAAAGGGTGACGGGCGCGACCACAATCCGACCGGCTTCACCATGTGGATGGCCGGTGGCGGGGTGAAAGGCGGCCAGACCATCGGCGCGACCGACGAGGTCGGGCTGCGCGCCGTCGAGGACCGCCTCCACGTCCACGATCTCCACGCCACGATCCTCTGGCTCATGGGGCTCGATAACATGGGCCTCGTCTATAAATACAAAGGCCGCCCGGAGCGCCCGACGCTCAACGAAGGCGAGGCATTCAAGAGGATCGCGGGCGTCTGAACTCGGCTCGGGTTTGGTCGTGATGACCTGCGGCGTGGGTCGGTGAAACCGTGGGAGCACAGCGCAAGATTGGGCATCGCATGTGCTTATGGAGATTATGGTAATCCGCCATCTGTCTCAGTCCAACCCGACACGACCAATATGAAAACTCTGCCGCTTCTGCTTTCCATCCTCACACTCTCGGCCAGTCACGTCATCGCACGGCCCGACGCTCCGGCTTCGGCGCAAGGCCGCATGCCTTCGCGGGATGCGGGAAAGATCTCCACCGAGATGTTTTGGGTCGCCGACAGCCGGAAGATGGACGAATTCCTGGCCAAAGTGCCGGTGGCTGAGTGGCGCAACGGCGCGCCGACGCGCGAGGTGCTGCCGGAGACGACGACGGCCTGGCGCGATTACGCGGCCGAGGCGCGGGCGCTCGCCCGGCGGGGCCGGACCGACGAGGCGGCCGCACGGCTCGCCCAGATGGTGAAGCTGGCTGCAGTCTATCGCGCCCACGGCGGTCTCCAGAACATGGTGCAGGCGGAGGAAATCCGTTACCTCGCAGGCCGGACGGCGGCGGAACTCGGAAGCGCGGTCAGCGCGAAGATCCAGTCTCCTTATTTGGAAAAGACCGCCGACGAGTGTCTGGCGATCATCGACAGCTGGTCGGGAGGCGAGACGCGACAGGTCTCGCAGTCTTTCTGGTATCAGCTCCAGAGCCGCGCAGTCCTCACGCACGGCCGGCTTTCCGCCGGAAGCGCGGCTCGCTTCGCTGCAAGGTAAGCATCCAACCGGGGCCCGCCCGCCCGCGCCTGATCTCTACGGCAGCTCTTTGAGCTGAATCCGCCGATACTCCATCGTCCCGCGATCCGCTTCGAGGCCGACGGGGCCGGTGGCGGGAAGCTTGAGCGCGGCTTCCAGGACTTCGCCGTTGCAGGTGCAGTGGGCCACGCCGTCTTTCACGGTGACTTCGATCACGTTCCAATCCTGCGGCTTGTAGGCTTTCAGCTCCTTGTAAGGACCGGCGACCAGGTAGTCGCGGCACTGGAGCTGCGGGGCGCGGAGGAAGATGCCGCTGTCGGCGTCCACCGATGCGCGGAACTCCAGCTTCAGCACGAAATCCTTGGGAAATTCGCGCAGCGTCCAGAGCTGGCGGAGGTGGGGGCCTTTGGTGTCGTCACGCGGGTTGACGATGAGCACTCCTTCCTTGGCCGTGTAGCGGCCGTCGGTGGCGTCGGTTTTGCCGTCGAGGTCGGGATCGCCTTTGTAATGCCAGCCGGAGAGATCCTTCCCATTGAAAAGGCTGATGAATCCGTCCTCGGGTTTCCAGTCTTCCGCGACGGCGGAAAACGTGGACGCAAGGACGAGGGCGAGGATGGGGACGAGTTTTGAGAGGTTCATGGAATGAGTGGGAAGTGGGCGCGCAGCCTTTCCGCCCCGAAGCCCGCGGGCAAGCGCGAAACGCGCACTTTTCCTTTCCATCGCGCGCGCCGTTGGGCCACCTTCGCCGCCCTTTATGAATCCAGAAATCCGCGTCCGTTTCGCCCCATCGCCCACCGGCTACCTGCATGTCGGCGGCGTGCGCACCGCGCTTTTCAACTGGCTCTTCGC
>JAYTML010000136.1:0-3402 GCA_043728655.1 Chthoniobacter sp.
TTGCAGATGAGATAGACCGGCTTGGTCTCGTCCTGCTTGATGAAGCCCCACTTCACTCCACACGGGAATCCCGCGCCGCCGCGTCCGCGCAGACCGCTCGTCTTCACTTCGTTCACGATGTCCGCCCGCTTCATACCGAGCGCCTTTTTCAGCTCCACGTAGCCGCCGTCGTGGAGGTAGCACTCGATGTCGTTCGTCCAGCCTTCGCGGTCGATGTTCTTGAAAACGATCCGCCTCTCGCGCGGGTGCGGGCGCTGCACTTTCGGGAGCGTGGCATCGGAGCGGTCCAGCTTCAGGAGCTTGGCGGCGTCTTCGAGTTTGATGTTCTCCTTGAAGTTGTCGTCCACCATCGCCACCGGCGCGCTCCCGCAGCTCGCGAGGCACTCGACGAACTCGACGCTGAACTTTCCATCCGCCGAAACCGCCACCGGATTTCCGTGCCCGCCGTGCTGCTCGTGCTTCCACTTTTCCAGGTCGATCCCCGCCGCCTTCGCGACCGCGGCCTTTAACTCGTAGCTGCCCGCCATCGAACACGAGAGCGTGCGGCAGACGCGGATGTGCCGCTTCCCGGCGGGCTCGCGGCGGAACATCGGGTAGAACGTCACCAGCTCCAGGACGTTAATCGGCGAAAGTTCCAGCTTCGCCGCAATCCACGCGATGCCTTCATCCGAGACATGCCCGAAATGCTCCTGCCACAAATGCAACAGCGGCAGCGACGCGCTCCGCTTCGACACGGGGTAATGCGTGATCGCTTCGTCGATTTTCGCCAGCAGTTCGGACGGGACGTTCATGAAAAAATCAGCGGGCGGTTTTCGCCTTTGGAGACATGCGCAGCGGGGCTTTGTCCGGCGGCTGCTCCCCGAAATGCACAAGGCGGTTCTGCAGCTTGTTATCGATGAAATGCAGTTCCACCGTGTGTCCGTCTTCCACGTAATAGTAGCGGAGCATCGGCAGTTCGCGGATCGTCTCCTGCTCGATCTTATGAGTCTCCTGCCGGGTTGGCAGGCCGAGGATGGCCTCGACCTCTTTGAGGGAGACACTCCGTCCGGAATCGAACTGTGCATTCACAGCGTCGATGTTCCGGTTCGTGACGCGTGGGCCGCAGGCCGTCAGACCGAGGACATAAGAGAAAAAAAGCACGCTGGCGGGCATGGAACGCACGTTGGCGCGGAGCATGCGAACGCCCGCCCGCACCCGCAAGACGAATTTGTGAAAGTTTTCACAAGGCCTCCCTCAAGGTGCTGAAATCTCTGATGTCCGATCCCGCCGGCTTCCTCATCCAGCGGCAATATCCCCCATCCCAGTTGGCCCGTGTCCTGCTAAAAATACGGAATATTCCGCATGTCCAAACGATCCGCCTTCACCCTGATAGAGGTCATGATCATCGTCGCCCTCCTGACGAATGTGATGCTTGTCGCTCTGCCGTCCTTCCTGCGCTCGCGCAGCATGGCGCAGAATACGCGCTACATCTCGGATCTGCGCACGGTCACCGGGGCGTTTGAGATCTTCGCCGCTGAGAATAACCGCTACCCCGCCACGACCGCTCCTAGCGTAGTGCCGCCGGGCATGAGGATCTATCTGGACGGCATCCCCTACACGACCCGCAACGCCATCGGCGGCCAGTGGTACTGGACTTTCAACGCCAACACCACCCCCAGCGCCTACGTCGGCTCCCTCTCGCCATATTCCTTGGACGACGCCCGCATGGCCGAAATCGACAAACGCATCGACAACGGAATCCTCGCGACCGGCGGCTGGCGAAAACCAGACGCCACCAACGTCATTTTCGTCGTCGAGCCGTAGCGGGGTCCGCGCCTACCGCGCCAGCAGCGCCCGGTATAGCGCCACGTAGTCATCCACCATCCGCTGGTGGCCAAAGCGGGCCTTCGCCCGCGCCCGCACCTTTTCCCGGTCCAGCTTCAAAGCCGGCCCCACCAGTTCCGGCAGCGCGTCCAGCGAGGTCGCCGCATAGCCCGTCACCCCATCCTCCACCAGTTCCCCGACCGACCCCCGGCGATGCGCCACCACCGGCGTCCCGCACGCCATCGCCTCGATCATCACCAGCCCGAACGGCTCCTCCCACTGGATCGGGAAAAGCAGCGCCGCCGCATTCCGCAGCAGCTCATTCTTCTGTGCGTGATTCACCGGGCCGATCCACCGGATCTGCTCCCCGTCGATCAGCGGCTCCAGCTCTTTCTTAAAGTAAGCCGCCTCATTCGCATTCTGCGGCTGCCCGCCGATGAGCAGCGGCATCCCCACCGCCTGCGCGATCCGGATCGCCCCCAGCGGATTCTTCTCCACCGACAGCCGCCCCAGAAACGCCAGATAGCTCCCCGGCTCATACCGCGGCTCGTAGGCGTCGAAATCGCACCCGTTGTAAACCGTCGGGAACGTCCGCCCCAGCTTCAGGCCCGCCGCCCGCATCTGGCACTCGCTGATCCCGGCCACCGCCACATCCGGCCACCGCCGCATCACCCATTCGTCGTCCAGATGCGGACTCGTGTGCATTGTGAAAAGCCCCGGCGCCCCCGCCGCCCCCGCCAGCGGGATCCACGCACTGCTCAGATGGTAGTGGATGAGGTCAAACTTCCCCGCCTCACGGATCACTTCCGCCATCGTCGAGTTCGCGTAGTATTCAAACATGTACATCTCCCCCGCCTCGATCCGGGTCGTCAGATTTGTCTCCACCGTCTCGTGCAGCCGCGCGCTCGTCACACAGTCTCCCGAGGAAAAAAGCGTCACCTCATTCCCCCTCGCCACCAGTTCGTCGATCAGCAGCTTCATCACCAGCTCGATTCCCCCGTACGTCGTCGGCGGGATTCTCGTCCAAAGCGGCGAAACTTGGGCAATGCGGAGGGGTGTGTTTTTCAGCATGGCATCTTGCGGTCAGCGGCCCGCGATGTTACCTCCCACGGCCCTTTCGCCAAGACCCGATCTTTTGACCGCATGAAAACGCTCCTCCTCACCCTCGGCATCGTCCTTGCTACCGGCCTCCTCGCCCGTGCGGAGGAGGAGCCAAAGATCGCCAAAGCCGTCCCTGTCACCACGCGCGACATCACCACCCAGCTCCAGATCTTCCTCGACCAGCAGCTCTTCGGGCCAGGCGCCATCGACGGCCGCCCAGGCGAATTCGTCGGCAAAGCCCTCAAGCGCTACCAGCGCGCCCACGGCCTCCCCGACACCGGCATCCTCGACGCCAATATCCCGCTCGATTCCGTCTTCCCCGTTTACACCTTCTACACGGTGAAAGCCGAGGACTTCAAATTCGTCGGCCCCCTCCCCAAAGAGCCGAAAGATCAGGCCACTCTCAAAAAGCTCCTCTACCCCGACATCACCGAATTCATCGCCGAGCGCTACCACGTCACCCCCACCTTCCTCGCCAAGCTCAACCCCACCGTCCGC
>JAYTML010000137.1:0-8638 GCA_043728655.1 Chthoniobacter sp.
GCCGCGCTTCCCACCGCGCCGCGCCGTCCCACCCAGCCGATCAGCAGCGGCGTGCGCAGCAGCAGGCTGCTGAGTGCGATCGCCGCGGCCACGCCGTGCGCGTGAAACGGCAGCCCGATGACGATGGCCGCGACGGTGACGCCCGCGCTCGCCAGCCCCGCGTAGAGCAGCTCGCGCGTGCGGCCCTGCGAGATGAAGAGCCAGTTCGTGCTGTTCAGCACCGGCTCAATGAGCGCCGCCGCGCCGAGCCACGCGAGGATCGGCGCGGCCTCCGCCCAGTTTGGGCCTAGGAAGACGTGCACGATCCAGTCCGGCATCGCGACGGCGAGGATCGCGCCCGGCATCGTGAGCATCGCGATCTTTTCCAGCATCCGCAGATACGCGGAGCGGTAGCGGTCCGGATCATTCAGGAGCCGGCTCAGCAGCGGGAGCGTCACGCTTTCCAGCGGCCAGATGATCTGCCGCACCGGCATGAGGAGGAGGTAATAGACGCGGCCGTAGTTCCCCAGCTCGCGGCTGCCCCAGCGCCAGCCGATGAGCACGTTGTCGAGATTGCGCGCGACGTAGAGCAGCAGACTCTCGCCGGTCATCTCACCGCCGGCGCGCAGCAGCGCGCGCGCTCCGGTGCGGCGGGAGGGCGGCCCCGGCATCCAGCCCGTGCCGACCCAGACGGCGACGGTCTTCACGATCGACATCGTCATCTGCCGCAGCACCAGCGCCCAGTAGCCGAAACCCGCCAGCGCAAATGCGATGGCCGCGGCGAGGCCGATGACCGTCGATAGCAGCTCCGTGTAGGCGTAGCGGCCAAAGCGCATCTGCCGCCGCAGCAGCGCGTCGTGCTGCAGGCCAAAGGCGTCGATGAGATAGCAGCAGCCCGTGACGACGGCGATCATCGTCAGCCGGCGCTCGCCGTAAAACCACGCGATGAGCGGAGCGATGGCGGCCGTGAGCAGCGTGGTGCCGAGACCGGCGAGGACGTTCAGCCAGAAGAGCGTGCTCGCGAGCTTGTGATTCACCTCGGCCTTTTGGATCGCCGCCGTCGGCAGGCCGAATTCCTTCACGAGCCCGATCAGGCCGGTGACGCTCGCCGTCATGAAAACGAGCCCGTGATCCGCGGGCGCGATGAGCCGCGCGAGGACCACGGTCGAGAGCAGGTTGAGGAAGAATTTCGCGCCCTGCGTGCCGATGGCGAGCGCGCCGCCGCGCACCGAGCGCTTTCCGAGATCGGCCTGGAGATGGTCGGTCTTGAAACGCGCATCGTCATCCGGCACTGGCGTGACTTCTTCGGCCATCAGCGCATGAGTTCGGTGAAAAGTTTGTCCCAGGCAGTGAGGGATTCCTCCAGCGCGTTGACCACGGTCGCGCGCCCGCGCTCGCCCCACGCGCGCAAGGTCTCGTCGGGCAGCTCGCTGAGTTCCGAGATCGCCGCGGCGAGCGCGTCGGGCTTCTCGGGATCAACGAGCAGGCCGCAGCCGTCCACCTGCTCCGTGAGCCCGTCCACGCGGCTGGAGATCACGGGTTTGCCCGCCGCTTTCGCCTCCTGGCAGACGAGCCCCAGCGGCTCCCAGCGCGAGGGGATGAGCACGGCGTCGCACCCGGAGAGAAAGCCCGCGATGTCCGTGCGCGCGCCGACGAACTCCACGTCATCCAGCCCCGCCGCCTGCGCACGCAGCGCCGCCTCGTCGGGCCCCGCGCCGGCGATGAGCAGCCGCACTTTTCCACGCGGCAGCAGGCGCATCGCGTCGAGCATCACGTCGAATCCTTTCTGCGGATGAAAGCGCCCGAACGCCGCGAGCACGAGCGGCCGCGACGGCTGCCGGAACGGCACCGCGAAGAGCGGCGGCAGATTCGAGGCGAGGACATTGAGCGAGAGCTTGTGCGGCGGCACGAGGCGGTGCCGGGCCATCCACTCCGCCTGGCCCTTTGAGATCGTGACGACGTGATGCAGGAGCCGGTACGAGACGCGGAGCATCGCGTAAAAGCGCGCCGGCGACGGCACGCGGCAGCGCACGAAATGCTCCGAGTAGTGCAGCTCGTGGAGCACCGTGCGGCTCCGGCCGCCGAGCAGCCGGAACGCGGCGAACTCCGGCAGATGCCGCCACGCGCACGAATCCTCGAAGACGAACACGCGCGGCTCGCCGCTGCGCAACTGCCGCCACGCCTCCGCGGGCTGGACGATGGATAGGTCGTACTTCTCCGCAAGGCGCGACTGGGTGAGGGCGACGAGTCCGGTCTGGACGCCACCCATCACGCTCGATCGGATGATCAGGGAGACCTTGGGTTTGGATGCGGTGGGGGGCATGGGTGTTAGAAAAAGGCGGTGAGCTGCACGCCGGCCTGGTTGCGATCGTAGTCGCCGCCGGCGCCGCTGTGCCAGTGCCGGCGGAACTGGTAGAACACCTCCAGCTTCACGCTGTCGAATGCCGCGCCGGACACGAGCTGGCAGCCAACGGCGGGGCGCACGGTCACCTCGGTTTCCAGACGGCCGGTGTCGTACGCGCGCCGGGCGTATTCCAGCTCCGCGCGCGCGTAGAAGCTCGCGGAGATGTCGTGCTGCGCCTCGAAGGCAAACTTCGTCTCGCGAAAGAGCGAGCCGCTTTGCTCGACGGACGGCTGGTTCTGCACCCGGAACGCGGCGGCCACGCGCGTGCGCTCCGTCGCGCGCCAGTCGAGCACGGCGACCGCGACCGGTGAGACGTGGTCCGCTTTCGGCAAAGCGCGCGTGAATTCGCGCAGTTCGACGCCGGCCTGGGTGCGAAAGCTCAGCTTCTCCGTCGCCTTCCAGACGAGCGTGACGAACCCCTGCCAGTAGTCCTGCGTGCCGAAATCGGTCCGGTCGAATGTGATGTGCCCCGCTGCCGCGCCGATGCCCGCGGTCGTCTTGACCGACAGCTCGCAGTCGAGGCGCGCATCGCCCGCGAGTTCGCTGCGGTTGCCAGAGGCGTCGTCGAGCGTGATGCGCCGGTAGTCGCCGCGGAAATGGACCGCGGTCTTTGCGCTCATGCGGTAGTCGATGACCGGCCCCGTCTCGAGGACGTTGTAGTTTTCCTCCGCCGAGGAATCGCTGCTCGATGCGAAAGTATTCTCGTCATACGCGAACCGGACGCCGGTGTGCGCGACGGGCGTGGCCCTGCCCGCCTGCACGAGGAGATGCTGGAGAAAGGCGTACGTGCCGCCGCGGAGGAGCTGATGGGAAGTCGGCGCGTAGAGCGCGTCGAGGTAGGGCGCGGGATCGGTCGAGCGCTCCGGCTGCAGGCCGGGCACGCCGCCGATGCTGAGACGCGCGATCGGCGTGACGTCGAGGATTTCATCCGAGAGCGCGGTCGTGCTCGGGGCGCTGTTGACGTTGTCGGTCGCGCGGAACTCGGTTTGCACGCCGAGGCTGAGCTGCGCGAGCACTCCGCCCGGCGCGCGGATCGTGAAGGCGTCGCGCGAGGTCCCGAACGCGAAATTCCGCTGGCGCAGGCGGCGTAGCGCGAGCGGTACATACACCTCCTCCCGCTGCCGCCCCGCCGTGGGCGAGACGACGACCGGCGCGACCGGCAGCGGTGCCTCGACTCCGGGCGGATACCACGTGGCGCGCGGCAGTGCCGCGACCGGGCGGAGCGCGGGCTGGTAGCGAAACGACGGAGCGTCCTGAGCCCAAGCGACGACGCCGGTCGCGGTGAAAACGACGGCGCCCAATCCCAAATGGAAACTGAATGCGCCGGAGGATCGCACGGCGCGATGTGTTGTGCGTTTTGCCCTGCACTGTCAACCGGCACGTGCCCGCGGGCGTTTTGGTTTGACCGCGCGCAGCCGCCGCGATGAGCATCCGCGCCTTGAATCCCGCCCGATTCCCAGCCGTGCGCCTCCCCCTTTTGCTCGCGCTCGCGGCGCTTTTCGCCGCGTGCGCCGGCACCGTGCCGTCGGCCACGCGGGTGCCCGCGCCCGCGCCGTACCTGATCCAGCCGAATGACGTGCTGCTGATCACTTTTGCCGGCGAGCAGGACTACAATCAGCAGGTGCGGGTGGACGGGCGCGGAAATATCGACCTGCCGGCGCTGGCCGGCTCCAGCTCCGCGGAAATCCATGCCGCCGGCATGACGCCCGTGGCGCTGGCCCAGCGCGTCACGGAGTTCGGACGCGCGAACAAGATCCTCGTCGCGCAGCGCGCGCAGGTCTTTGTCACGGAGTACGCAGGCAGCGCGTTCGTCGTGCTCGGCCAGGTGAATCTGCCGGGCCGCTACACGTTTCCGCGCGGCCTGCCGCCGCAGATGGAGCTGGCGGAGGCCATCGCACTGAGCGGCGGCTTTACGCGCCTCGCGCGGCAGTCGCTGGTCATCGTGAAACGCGGCGACAAAGCCTACCGGATCGACCTGGGCCGGATGGCCACGGCTCCGGGGCCGGGCCGTTTCACCGTCCTGCCGGGCGATGTCATCACGGTGGCGGAGCGCATTTTCTAGCCACGGCCCCGGCCGACCGGAGCGGACATGATCGTCTATTTCATCCAAGCCCACCGCCACGAGCGGCAGGTGCTGAATCTCGTCAACGTCCTGCTCTCGTGCCCGGAGTCGTTCGTGATCGTGAGCTTTGACTCCGCGCTGCCGGAGGCGCTCCGCCTCGACCGGCCAAACTACATGGCGCGCGCCTCCTCACGGAAGATCCGGCGCGGCGATTTCTCGCCGGTGGACGAGTATCTCGACGCGCTGCGCTGGCTGCGGGAGAAAGGCGTGGCCTACGACTGGTTCGTGAATCTCTGCGGCCAGACGCTGCCCGCGCGGCCGATCCGCGAGGTGTCGCGGGAAATCGCCGCCTGCGAATTCGACGCGGTCATGCACCATTTCCCGATGTTCTCCGCGACGAGCGAATGGTCGGAGCGCGAGTCCGCGGACCGGCTCGACTTCCGCTACCGCAAGCTCACCAAACGCTCCCTGACCACGGCGGAGCGCGCCGTCGCAAAGTGCGCGAAGCTGGCGAACGCGGTGCAGCCGTGGGTGCGGATCAATACCGGCTACGGGCTCCTGCTCGGCAAGCGCACGCCGCGTCCGCCGGGCCTGACCTTCCACGGCGGCGTCTATTTCAAATGCCTCTCCCGCCGCTGCGGCGAGTACCTGCTGGACTTCTGCGCGCGCGAGCCGGCGGTCGCGGACTACTTCCGGCGCATCCTCGTGCCGGACGAAATTTTCATGCAGACGGTCCTGCTAAACCACCCGTTCCGAATCTCCGGCGACCGGAAAATGTTCGTGAACTTCGCCGGCGCGAAAGGCGGGCATCCGAACAACCTGGAACTCGCCGACCTCGAACAGATGTCGGGGTTTCACTTTGCGCGGAAATTCGACTTCGACAGCACCGCCTACGCGCGCGCGCTGGAGCGGGCGGCGGGGAAGGATTGAGGCGCGGCGGATCGCGGACCGATTGTAAGGCACGCCGCCCGGCCCGAGCGTGCTCAAGGGAGGGCTAAGTCGGGAGCCCGTAATGGTAGTTGATCTCGCACTCGGCGCCTCCTCGCGAATCAAGTCGAAACAGGACAAGACAGCGCGTCCATGCCTGCTGATATTCCGAAAAAACGGCATGGAGAGCGGGCGTCGTTTGAAACAAACCCTCCGGAAAATCGCGCACCTCACTGTCCGTCAGCGGGTTCCAAAGCCGGCGCTTCGTCGAGCGCACGCCGATAGCCGGAGAGAACGACACGTCGAGTTGGAGCATAGCAATCCGCCAGTCGTGCGGCACTAGGCCTCGGAGATCGTTGATCAATCTGTCCGAGATCGGCCGGGATCGCCGTTCAAATTCCGCGTTATCGTCGGGGTCGGCCATACATGTGGTTCGTCGTTCTCTGACGTTGGGCGGCCCCGCCGGCCGGGAAAAGCAAATTCCCCGTTACCGGCGGTAGCATTCATTTGCCAAGCCGGCAGCCACCCGCTCGGCTTCACCGCGTATCAGGTTTCGGCGAAACGGGAGGCCACAATTCGCAATCCTCTGCCGGCCAGAGATACATCCAATCCCACGAAGGCAGTTCGAAGCGATACCAGCAGCACCACGCTTTCAGCCCGATTTCCGGCACATTCCAAAACCCGGCGACGACGCAAAATCGTCCGTCCTCGTGAAATCCTTCGCCGCGATCCACCTCGCCGCCGACCTCGTACACCGTGCCTGATTGCTTGTGCCGCACGCGCAGAACATCGCCGAGCCACAGGTAACCCGGCCCAACCGCGGGTGCGCGGAAATCGCCTGCTTCGATGAGGCGCATTATGCGCGCCCGCTTCTCTTCCACGCTCATCCGGCGAGACTTTGACTATCCGATCAGCACCTTCCGCATGCGGTTTTTAAACTCCGTCCACCACAGTTCGATCTGGATGCCGATCCCGCGGCCGAGTTCCGGGCATCTGGGGAGCACGGCGCGGAGGATGCGGAGGCGGTCTTCGAGCATCTTGCCGCCTTTGGCGGAAAGGCCGTCGGGCGTGTTGCGGTAAAGGACGAGCACGTCGTCGATGCCCTCGATTTTCCACCCGGCAAGCAGCAGGCGGATGAAAAACTCGGGCGCCTCGCCGCGGCGGTAGGCTTCGCCGAAGCCGCCGGTTTCCTCGTACGCATTCCGGCGGGCGATGAAGGAGGAGCCGCAGCACGCGGGATCGCTGATGAGCATGTCGCGCACGGTGAAGCCGGTGAGCTTCGTGCTCGAAATGCGCCCGGTCGGCTCGCCGCCGACGCGCATGTGCTCGATCCGGCAGAAGACGAGGCCGAGCTTCGGGTCGCTCTCGATTTTCGCCATGAGCCGCTCGATCAGTCCGTCGCGCCAGACGTCGTCGTGGTCGAGAAAGGCGACGTATTCGCCGCGGGTGAGAGCGACGCCGCGGTTGCGCGCGCCGGACGGGCCGCGGTTTGGCTCGCGCGCCAGGATGACGCCGGGAAATTTCTCCACGATGCCCGCGATGAGCGCCGCGCTTTCCGGTTTCGAGCCGTCGTCCACGACGATGATCTCCTTCTGCGGCCACGCCTGCGCGCAGGCGGAACGCAGCGTCTCCTCCAGCAATCCGGTGGAATTGTACGCGGTGATGATGACGGAAACGAGCGGCTGGGAGGCGTCGCCGCCGGGCGTGGATGGCAGGGGGTTTTCCTGCTTGGAAGCGGGCATTCGCGCAGCCTATACAACGCGCCGTGGCTGACACAATCCTCCACCCCCAGGAAGCGTTGGGAGAGTCCAGCCGTGCCGCCACTTGGTTCGGCGGCCTCGTCCTCCCCGAATCCCCCGTCGAACACGCCGTGTTCTGGTCCATCGTGGGCCAGTACGTCCTGTACTTTCTCGGCCTCGCGCCGATCGCGCCGCTGCTCACGGCGGGGCCGGTCATCGCCTTCGCGGCGCTGCGGATGTTCCGCGACCGCATCGTGCCGCACTGGCTGCCGATGCTGTGGTTTGGCTGCATGATGGGCGTGCTGCTGGAGATGCTCGCGGTCTTCTGGCTGAAGGGCGTGGGCGGCTGGTACGTGCCGGGCTGGCTGCTGACATTCGGGCTGGCGGCATTCATCCCGATGGCGGGGCGCTTCGTGCGGCCCGCGGTGGTTTTTTCCGCCGTGGCGATCCTCGGCGTGCAGACGCTCGTCTATTCGCTGATCGCGTGGCGGGTAGTGTCGTCCGGGCTGGAGCCGCACTACCCCTCGCCGATCCCCGCGGTGCGCATGATCGACCCGGCCTACAACTCCGTCCGCCTGATCCAGCCGAAGGATATCTCCGGCACCGAAAGCCGGCTGATCGCGTTCACGCCTTTCCCCACCTCGGCGGGCGCGATGGCGGCCATCTTCGCGCTGCTCACGCTCGGGCTGCGGAGGTCGTGGTGGAAAGCGCTCGCGATGGCCGGCTGGGCCGCGCTCATCGTGCTCGCCGTCGCCCGCACGGCGATGATCTCCGGCGGGCTGGCCTGCGTGCTCTACGGCCTGCTGCACCTCCGGCGGCGCTGGCTTTTCCTCGCGGGCGGAGCTGCACTGATGCTGGGGATGGCCTTCACCGGCCCGCTGCTGCGCAGCGTGGATTTCGCCTACTCCTTTGTGCGCGAGAGCCGGCCCTCGTCCTCGCAGGACCGCACGAATCTCCGCCGGCTCGCGTGGGACGGCTGGCGCTACGGGGAGGATCCGGTGCTCGGCGAGGGTGCCTCGGTGCGCGGCGGCCCGATCGTCCGCGAGGTCGGCCTCGGGACGCACGACGCCTACCAGTCGAATTTTTTCATCCGCGGCGCGCTCGGCTTCGGCCTGACGATGCTGCCGGTCGTGGTCACACTCGTCTTCGGCTTCTTCGCGGGACGCTCGCCGGCAGAGCGCATGGTCGCCGCCGTGCCGCTCGTGCTCCTCATCTATTCCTATTCGCAGGAGCTGGCATCGCTCTACGTTCACATCTGGCCGGCGTTCCTGATCATCGGCGCGGCCAGTCCGCGTCCGCAAATCCCCGCCGCCATCGATTCATGAATATCCTCCGCCAAATCGGGCTTCTCATCCTCTGGACTGCCATCGGGATCGTCCTCGGCGCCGTGGGAGCCTTTCTCCTGCCGGCGCAGTACATCTCCACGGCCGATCTCGCCGTCGATACGGAGGCGCTGTCGCCATCCGGGCTCGCGCGCTTCGACCGCCTGAGCATTTCCGACGGCGTGGAGGTCGAGACGCTCGTGCA
>JAYTML010000138.1:0-4803 GCA_043728655.1 Chthoniobacter sp.
TCGAGGGCGGCGGCGGGGAGGACGCGTTTGCTGTCGAGGAGTTCGCGGGAGAAGCCGCCGAGGGTGGCGCGGAGGAGGAAGGCGGGGACGCGGAGGAACGCGGGGCGGCGGAGGGTTTGCGCGAGCGTCCTGGTAAAGTCGGCGTTGCGCGCGGGCCAGGGCGCGGAGCCGTTGAGCGGGCCGCGGATGTCCAGATTCTCGATGGCGAAGAGGGAGAGCTGCGCGAGATCCTGGAGGTGAATCCAGGACATCCACTGGCGGCCGTCGCCGAGCGGGCCACCGAGGCCAAGCCTGAAAACGGGGGTCATCGGCGTGAGGGCGCCGCCGTTTTTTCCGAGGACGAGGGCGGTGCGGAGGGTGACGACGCGGACGCCCTCGGCGCGGTGCGCTTCGGTCTCCCACGCCTGCACGGTGTCGGCGAGGAAGCCGGTGCCGGCTGGTGCGGTTTCGGTGAGTTCGTCATCGCCGCGGTCGCCGTAGAAGCCGATGGCGGAGCCGCTGAGCAGGACCTCGGGTTTCTCTCGCGCCGCATTGATGGCCTCGACGACGCGGCGCGTGCCGAGGACGCGGCTTTCGAGGATGCGCCGCTTTTTCTCCGCTGTCCAAAGTCCGACGACGGGCTCGCCAGCGAGGTGGATGATCGCCTCGCAGCCGGTGATGTCTGGCGGTGTATCGAGGGTGAACGGACGCATTTCGCAGCCGGGGATCGTCCGCCGGGGATCGCGCGTGAAGGCGATGATCTCGTGGCCGCGCCGGAGAGCGAGGTCGGTGATCCTGCTGCCGATGAAGCCGGTCGCTCCGGTGAGGCCGATGTGCATGGCTGAGGTTGAGGGTCGGGATGTGCCGAAATGCGGGCGGAGTGTCGGGGGGCAAAGCCGAGGGACTCTCAACTTGCCGCCGGCAGCCGGCCTACGTCCCCGGCTGGTCGAAGCGGCCGTGGAGCCAGCGGTAGGGGAATTTGTTTCCGGGGCAGTCGGTGGGCCAGCGGGGCGGGTTGATTTCGCGATGCGGTTTCACGATGGCCCAGGTACGGTCGATTTTTCCCACTCGCTGGCGGAGGTAGCGGATGAGCTCCTCACAGGCCTCGAGCTGGCGTTTGGTAGGCTCGCTCTGGTTGAAGTCGCCGACGAGGCAGATGCCGAGGGCGATATTGTTCAGGTAGTCGCTGTGGACGTGGCCGCCCTGGATCTGCCGCCGCCAGCGGTTCCCGATCTCGATTTCGCCGTCGCCTGAGGAGGTGCCATTGCCGATGACGAAATGGTAGGCCATGCCGTTTGGCATGCCGCGGACATTGCGGTGGTAGTAGTCAAAGGCTTTGGCGTTTCCCTGCCGCGTGCCGCTGTTGTGGACGACGATGTAGCGCCAGCGGCGGCTGAGGACGGGGGCGTCGCGGATGGCTTTCTGTATGGGTTTGGTGATGTATTTCCAGCGCTCGAACCATCCGACGGGCTGGGCAGGCTGAAAGCCGCTCTGCTGCTCGAAGCCGGTTTTCTCGATGGTGATGGGGGCGCGGGGAGGGGGCTTTGGCGAGGGCGTGACGGGCGGTGGTGTGTCGGGGCGCGGGCGCGGCGTTTCGGGGTCTGGCTTCGGCTTCGGCCTGGGTGTCGCTTCCGGCTCGGGCATCGGCTTCGGGCGCGGCGTGGCCTCGGGTTCGGGGCGGGGCTTTGGCCTGGGGGTGGCTTCGGGTTCCGGGGTGGCGCGGCGGATGGGTTTGGGTTTTGGCTTGGGCGCCGGGGCGGGCGGGGGAGTCATCGGCACGGTGCGCATTTCCTCGCGGGCCTTGAGAAACTGGCGCTTCTTTTCCGCGTCGCTCAATTGTGCGCGCAGGCCTGGCGTTTGCAGTATCCATAGGGCGAGCAACGACAGGAGAATGGGGCGCACGCGGCGGATGCTAGCAGCCGGGTGACGGCATTCAAGCGGGGTGCGCGGGAAGATGCACGAGGCGCGCGAAGCGGCTTGGAATCAAGGCGGGGCGCAGGTATGGTCGGCGCATGAAACCATTTTTGACGCGCTGGCTCTGCACGACGATCGCGGTGGGCGTGGCGGTGAAGCTGACGGGCATGCAAGTCGAGGGCTGGACCCCGCTGATCCTCACGGCGCTGCTGCTCGGGATCATCAATGCCTTTGTCCGGCCGGTGCTGTTGCTGCTGAGCCTGCCATTCATCCTGGTGTCGCTGGGACTTTTCATCCTCGTCATCAATGCGCTCATGCTCAGCCTCGCGGGCGGCATCGTCCCGGGCTTTCACGTCGGCGGATTCTGGAATGCCTTCTTTGGCTCGATCGTCGTGAGCATCGTGAGCTGGGCGCTGAGCGCGGTTTTCAAGGACAGCGAGGGACACTACCAGATCCTCACGCATCACGGGCAGATCCGGGAGGCGGGTGAAAAGCGGGTCGAGGGGCGCGTGGTCGAGTGAAAGCCGGGGGCGAAGGGGGCAACGCCGCGGAAGTGGCGCGCGTGAGGGTGAAAATCTGCGGTGTGACGAATCGCGAGGACGCGCTCGCGGCCGTCGCGCTCGGGGCGGATGCGCTGGGCTTCAATCTGTTTCCGGGCTCGAAGCGCTTCATCGAACTCGATCGAGAGGCGGCCTGGATACTGGAGTTGCCGCCTTTTGTTACGCGCGTGGGGGTGCTCGTGAATGTGCCGCTGGAAGAGGCGCGGTGCGTGGCGGCACGGACGGAGATCGACCGGGTGCAGTTCCACGGCGATGAGGATCTGGAGTACTGCCGGGAGTTTGCCAAGTTCGGGCGGCCTTTTGTAAAAGCGCTGCGGTTGCGCGATGCGGCTTCGGTGGAAATGGCGGATCGCTTTTCCACGCCGCACGTTCTGCTCGATGCGCACGCCGGCGCGGCCTTTGGCGGGACGGGGACGCTCATCGACCTCGCGCTCGCCGCAGAGTGCGTCCGGCGGCATCCCGCGCTGCGGATCATCCTCGCGGGTGGCTTGAAGCCGGAGAATGTCGCTGAGGCGGTGCGGGCCGTGCGTCCTTACGCGGTGGATGTGGCGAGCGGGACGGAGGCGGAGGGCGATCCGCGTCGGAAGAGCAGCGGGCGGATGGAGCAGTTTTTCGCCGCGATTCGCGGATAACGGAAAGCGGCAGCACGTCCTACAGAGAGCGCGGCGGTGACGGCGCTAGGCAGACTCTCATCCGTTGGAATTGAGATACGCAGAGTCTCGTTTTCGCGACAAAACTCTCATTTTTCAAAGCCCGGACTCTCATGGCCTGCCGGCTGCTTTATCGAGTTTCAAACCTCGAACTAAGAAAGCTCACTTCCCATGGCCAAACTTCACTCCTCCCTCTGCGTCTTCGCCGCTCTCTCCGTGAGCTCCGTGCTCGCGCAGACTCCGGCTGCCTCGCCTGCTGTCCCGGCGTCGATCGAACCCCCGATCCAGGTGCCCGCGACGCAGCAGGTCATTCCGCCCGCTGTCGGCGGAGCGCCGATCGATCCGGCCAGCCTCGCTCCGATGACCGCGGCCACCGCGTCGCCGAATGCGGTAAGGACGGTTGAGTTTCAGGGCGACGAAATCGGCCTGGTCCTCCGCACGCTCGGAAGGCAGGCGAAAATGAGCATCGTCGTCAGTGATTCGGTGGCCACCACCGGCGGTGCCGTGACCATGCGGATCGAGGACAAGACGGCTCGGGAAGCCATCGAAACCATCGTCACCGCCAAAGGCCTGATCATGGACGAGCAGAAAGGCGTGTATTTCATCAAGACCGCGGCGGAGAAAGCCAAGGAACCCACCGAGAGCGGCAGCTACACGCTGAGCTACGCCACGGCGGAGAAGATCGTCCCGCTCCTTCAGAGCCAGCTCGCGAGCGGCGTCGCCCCGCAGTTCGACGTGCGGACAAACACCATCTATTACCGGGAAAACCGCTCCAATCTCGACAAGATCGACCTCTTTCTGCAGAGCGTGGACCGCCCGACCAAGCAGGTCATGATCGAGGCGCGCCTCGTCGAGGTGACGGCCAACCCGCGTCAGAGCTACGGCATCAACTGGGCAGGCATCGTCGGCAGCTCCGCCTCTCCGCAGACGATCAAGTATGGCGGCTCCACCGCCGCCACCCAGACGGTGACGAATGCGCAGCAGATCACGAACACCATTATCGGCGGCATCCCATCGCAGACCATCACGCCGCTCTTCAATGCCGCCGGCCTTCCCGTGCAGGGGACGCAGATCGGCGAGTTGCCGACCGTGAAAACGGTCAACGGCGGTCTCGACGGCCAGGACTTCCTTTTCAACGGCTCGAGCCGCGGCGCCTTTGGCGATGCGATCGGCAGCCAGCTCGCCATCCTGAGCGTGCCCGCCATGTCGCTCACCATGCGCCTTTTGAATGAAGACGCGGATGCCGAGTTTCTCGCCCATCCCCGCATCGTCACCTCGAACAACCTCAAGGCCACGATCAAAATCACCCGCGCCCAGCCGGTGCCCATGCTGAACTTCAACGAGCAGACCGCGCAGGCTGTCTTCAGCGGATTCCAGGACAAGGAGTTTGGCAACACGCTCGAAGTCACGCCTTCGATCAACAAGGACGGCTACATCTCCATGGCGGTGAAGCCCGAAATCAGCAACAAGGTCGCCGACGCCACCTTCGCCTTCGGCGGCGCGACCGTCACCAGCCCGGTCATCGACAAGCGCACGCTCGACTCGAACGTCCTCATCCACAGCGGGGATACGCTCGCCATCGGCGGCCTGCTCCAGGACGAGCAGACCAAAGGCCGGACGAAAGTCCCGGTCCTCGGCGACATCCCGATCCTCGGATACCTGTTCCAGGAAAAGCTCACGCAGCGGAACAAGCGCAACCT
>JAYTML010000139.1:0-3167 GCA_043728655.1 Chthoniobacter sp.
GAGTTTGCGAAAGCGAACGTGCTCGTGGAAATCCTCGGCGCAGGCCAGCGCAAGGCGCAGGCGTATCACGCGAACACCTTCAAGCTGACGGTGGCGGAAAACTACGGCCGCCTCGAAGTGCGCGAGCAGGCCGCAGGCAAGGCCGTGCCGAAGGCATACGTGAAAGTGTATGCGCGGCTGAAGAACGGGACCGTGCGCTTTTTCAAGGACGGCTACACGGACCTGCGGGGAAAATTCGACTACGCGAGCCTGAACAGCAGCGACTCTCCGCGGCCGGTGCCGCTCGCGCGCGATAACTCCGGCAGCGGCGAAAACATGAGCTACCAGATGCTCAAGCCGGAGGAACTCGGGAGCGTAGAGAAGCTGGCGGTGCTGATCCTGAGCGAGGCCCACGGCGCGACTGTGCGCGAGGTGAACCCGCCGTCGCAGTGAGGGTCCGGCACGTCACTTGTCACCTGCGCGGCGGTGTGTTACGCACAGGCCATGAGTCCCGATTTCATCAAAAAGCTGATGCACGCCGAGCGTTTCCGGGCGTTTGACCTGCACCTTGCCGGTGGGCGGGCCGTGCGCGCGGGACGCACGCATCTCATCGTGGCGACGTCGAATCGCTCCAACGCCCAATCCTCGTAAGCGTGGAAGCGTCCGTTGCGCCCGGTCTGGCCGGGCGGGAATCGCTGGCGCGTGAGGCGCTGGCGCAAATCCCAAAAATACTCACGCTCCAGGACCGGAACGCGCACTCGCCGACATACGGGTGCTTCGACCGGAACTTCTGGCACTACAAGATCATCGACTTTCCTAGCGGCATGGCGGCGGAGTTCGTCTGGCCGCTGGCGCTGGCCTACACGCTGGAGATTCCGGGCAATCCGTATCATCGCCAGCCGGCGATCCGTGAATGGACGGAAGCGGGCATCCTCTACGCGGCGCGGAGCGCGCACCCCGATGGGTCGTGCGACGATTACTTCCCGTTTGAGAAGGCTGCTGGCGCGGCGGCTTTCTCGCTGCTCGCGGGGCTGGAGGCGTATGTGCTGCTCGACCTCCGCAACCCGGTGATCCTGGATTTTTTCGCGCGGCGCGCGGACTGGCTGGCGGATCATCACGAGAGCGGCCGGCTGACGAATCATCAGGCGCTGATCGTCCTTTGCCTGGAAAAGGCGGGCCGCCTTTTCGAGAGCGACCGCTGGAACAAGCACAAGGCGAAGCGGCTGAAGCGGGTGATCGAATGGCAGAATGAAGAGGGATGGTTCCAGGAATACGAGGGCTGCGATCCCGGCTATCACACGCTGACGGTCGCGCTGCTCGCACAGCTCCACGAGCTGATGCCGGGCAAGGAGATCAAAGGCGCGCTGGAAAGGGCGATCTACTTTGCGTCGCACTTCGTGCATCCCGACGGCTCGTTTGGAGGCGAGTACACGAGCCGGAACACGTACAATTTTTTCCCGCACGGCTTTGAAATCGCGGGCCGCTGGATGCCGGAGGCGCTGGCGATCAATGACGGCTTTCTCGCGGGGCTCGGGAAGGGACTCGGCTCGTGCTACGCGGACGATCACATCCTCGGACATCATGCGTGGAGCTACCTGCTGGCGTATCAGCACTGGGTCGCGGAGCGGCCGGCAGCGGCTGCACCGAAGCAGGGGCGCAGGCATTTTGTGAACGCGGGGATCATCGTCGAGCGGCGCGGGCCGACGGTGCTGTATCTCGCGCTGAACAAGGGCGGGGTGTTCAAGTTTTTCGTGAATGGGCGGCTTGTGCAGTCGGACACGCAATTCTCGGTGCTGCTGGAGGGCGGCAAGCGGCGGAATGCGGTGGCGCATCTCGTGGGCAAGTACGACGTGCAACTCGGCGAGGACGAGATCGTGATCCGCGGGAAGCTCGGCTGGGCGAAGACTAAGCAGATGACGACATTCAATCTCGTGGTGCTGCGCGCTCTCATGCTGACGGTGGGTCGGTTTTTTCCCGACCTCATCCGCAAGGTGCTCCAGCGGATCCTGATCACGGGGAAGAAGCCTGCGCCGTTTTCCTTTTCGCGGACGCTCGCGTGGAAACATGAGCAGATGACGATATCGGACGAGCTGACGGCGGAGTCCTGGGACGGTGTGGGCTCGGTGGGCATCGGCGCGGCGCAGACCTCGATCTATGTGGTGATGAGCCGCACGTGGCAGGCTGGGCAGCTCCAGCCGTGGCTCGATCTGACGCCGCAGGTGCGTGCGCTGGCTGCCGGCGAGCCGCTCCGGCTGGAGCGAATATATTGATTCGCGGATGAAAAAACTCGTCTCGCTCTTTGTCAGCCTCGGCATCCTGGCGCTCATCTACTGGCAGCTCAGCCGGCGTGGGCAGCTCGGCGATCTCGGGCGGATCTTCGCGGAATGCGACGGGCTGTGGATGGCACTGAGCCTGGGGATGGTGGTGCCGCTCACGCTTTTCACCGCGTGGCGGCTGCAGCAGCTCATGCCGCGCACGGGCCAACTCGGCTTTGGCGAGGCAAACCGGCTGATCCTCGTGGCGAGCGTGCTGAATCTCGTGCTGCCGTCGAAGATGGGCGACATCGCGAAGGCGTGGTTCATGCGGGACCGCGGGCATCTGGACGGCTCGCTCGCGCTCTCGCTCGTGGTCTTTGAGAAAACATGCGACATGCTTTCGCTGCTGCTGTGGTGCGTGTTTGGGCTGTTCTTCTATCCGGCGAAGGATGCGCTGTTCTGGATGATGACGTTCGGCGTGTCGGCGATGCTGGTGTTCGGCGTTCTGCTCATCGGCTCGGCCCGGTTTGCCCGCTTTTTTTTCACCGCCGCCGCGCGTTTTGCGCCGGCGAAGACTGCGGCGAAGCTGACGAAGCTCGGGGCTTCGTGGGACGCGATGCACGCCTACTTCTGGGCGAGCAAGGTGCGGCTCGCGAAGGTGACGGTGACGTCCGTGTTCATCTGGTTTCTGCATCTGCTGCAAATCTGGATGTTCATCCTGGCGCTGAAGGCGTGGGCGCCTTTCCTCGCGAATCTCGCGCTCTCGCCGCTGGCGATTCTCGCCGGGCTGCTGCCGCTGACCTTCGCGGGCGTGGGCACCCGGGATCAGGCGCTCATCATTTTTTACGCACCGTATTTCGCTGCGCCGACGGCGGCTGCGCTGGGGCTGCTCTGCACCGCGCGCTACCTGCTGCCGGCGCTGGGCGGCCTGCC
>JAYTML010000140.1:0-2964 GCA_043728655.1 Chthoniobacter sp.
GCTCCGCCGGAGCCCGAACCCGACGTCATCCCCGCCGCCGTACCCGCGCCGGAAGCGGAGCCTGAACCGACACCAGCGCCTGCCGCGGAACTTCCACCCGAGCCGCAGCCCGAGCCCGATCTTTCACTCACTGGCCTGGTCGGTCACAACCTTGGCGCCTACCAAGTCCTGCGAAAGCTCGGCGAAGGCCGCTGGGGCACGGTTTACGCCGCTGTGCAGACGGCGATCAATCGCCCCGTCGGCCTGAAAGTCCTCGACCCGGCGCAGGCGCTCGACGCCGGGGCGCGCGCACGTTTCATCGCCGACGCCCGGGCCAAGGCCGGAGTGCAGCACCCCTCCATCCTGGCCGTATATGAGGCGGGGGAGTCGGCGGGCTACATTTTCTACGCGCACGAGTACGTGGAGGGCCGCACCATGGCCGAGATCAAGGACGCGGGCCAAAAGCTCGACGAGGCGACCGCCCTCAAAGTCCTGCGCACCGCCGCCGACGGCCTCGCCTACCTCGCCATCCACAAGACACCGCACTCCCCGCCGGAGCCGGGCACCATCTTCCTCGCCGCGGACGGTGGCGCGCGCCTTGGGAATCTCGCCACGCAGCTCGGCGACCAGCAGCTTCCCGTCGATGGCGAGATCCAGGCGCTCGGGCGCATCCTGCTCGGCGTGCTCCCGGCCATCCAGTCGCTCACGCCCGGCATGCAGGACCTCGTGAAACGCATGGTGCAGAAAGGCCCGCAGGCATTCACCTCGTGGGGGCCGCTGCTTCAGGGGATCAAGGCGATCGAGCCGAAAGTGGTGCCGGTCGAGGCCGCTAAAATCAGCGCGCAGGACCGGGCCGCCGTCGCCGCGGTCGAGGAGCTGGGAAAAAAGCGGAAGCGCTCACTTTACATCAATCTCGGCATGTTCGTCAGCCTCATGCTGCTCGCCGGTTATACCGTCGTCCATTTTCTGATGAGCAATCAGCGCTCGCTCGACGAGCAGATCCACATTCCGGAGGGCGAGTTCCTTTTTGGCAGTGGCGAGCCGGTCACGCTGCCCGAGTTCTGGATCGACAAATACGAGGTGACCTACGGCCAGTATGCGAAATTCGTCGAGCATCTCCATAATCGCCCGACGACCGACTACGACGACCCGCGCCAGCCGCGCATCAAGTCGCAGGACATGCACAAGCCGAAGAACTGGGACATTTTCTACCCTCGGGCCAAGGCCGGTAAGCCTGTGCACTCCGTGCCGATCGACCTCAACAGCCCGGTCATGGAGATCGACTGGTGGGACGCGGCGGCCTACGCGAAATGGAAGGGCCGCGAGCTGCCGACCGAGCAGGAGTGGGAGAAAGCCGCGCGCGGGACGAAGGGCTTCATCTACCCGTGGGGCGACGAGCCGGACGTGAAAAAGGCCAATTCCAATGCCGACTGGCACGGCGGCGATCCAAAGGCCAAGGGCGAAGCCGACGGCTTCGTCTATTGGAATGCAGTCGATGTTCTGAAGAACGACAGGAGCGCGTATGGCGCAATCGGCATGGCCGGCAACGTCGCCGAATGGATCGCGACCTGGGATCCGGTGAAAAAGCGCCCGCTCATCAAGGGCGGCAGCTTCATGTCTGCCGACGTGCGGCTCGACCGCCGCAGCGACCTCCCCGCAGATTCCGTCTCCGAAGCCCTCGGTTTTCGCACCATCACCCGCACCCCGCCCGGCAA
Organism: Chthoniobacter sp.; assembly: GCA_043728655.1. Taxonomy (GTDB): domain Bacteria; phylum Verrucomicrobiota; class Verrucomicrobiia; order Chthoniobacterales; family Chthoniobacteraceae; genus Chthoniobacter. The sequence goes on from JAYTML010000140.1 coordinate 1,695, forward strand.
GAAATGAAACCATCCCGCATCCTCCTCCTCGCCACCGTCCTCCTCGCCGCGGTCATCCCCGCCCGCGCGCAGATTGCCGTCGAGATCAGCATCAAGCAGCAGCTCTTCATCCAGCATGAGCCGGTGCTCGCGACCGTCACCGTCACCAATCAGACCGGACGCGACATCGTCCTCGAAGACACCCGGCAGAGCCAGTGGTTCAGCTTTCAGGTCACCGGCGAGGGGGATCACTTCGTGCCGCCTCGCAACCCCGACTACCGGCTCGATCCGCTGCCCATCCGCTCAGGCGAAACGCTCAAGCGCGTCGTCAATCTCAATGAACTCTACGCGATCGGCGATTTCGGCATCTACCGCGTCCGGGCGAATATCTACTTCGGCGGGATGGACAAGTATTTCAGCTCCAAGCCCACGCATATCCAGATCACGGAAGGCCGCATCATGTGGCGGAAGACGGCGGGCGTCCCCGACGGCATGAAGAACGCCGGCCAGACCCACGTCTTCAGCGTGCTCGCCCACCAGCGCGGCGAGCAGAATGTGCTCTACATCCGCGTCGAGGATCAGGACAGCGGCACCGTCTTCTGCACCAGCCCGCTCGGGCGCATGATCGACGGCGTGACCCCGCAGATGCAGTTCGACAGCGCGAACAACCTCTACATCCTCCAACTCGTCGCGCAGCGCAGCTTCGTCCTTTCAAAGATCGGCGTGAACGGCGAATTCCACGGCCAGTCGCACTACACCGCGCCCAAGGAGCGCCCCTACCTGCGCAAGCAGGCCGACGGCTCGCTCCAGCTCGTCGGCGGGATACGCCAGGCGATCGCCCCGAATCCGGCTGATCTCCCGCCGCCGCCGAAGCTCTCCGAGCGCCCGCCCGGCCTGCCAAAGAACTGACCCGGCCGCCGCGCATGGATCTGCCGAAACGCCCGCGCCGCCTGCGCACCTCGCCCGCGCTGCGCGCCATGGTGCGCGAGACGGCACTCTCGGCCAGCGACTTCATCCTCCCGCTTTTTGTCTCGGAGAAAGTGACCGCGCCCGCCGCGGTCGCGAGCCTCCCCGGCGTCTTTCAGCTCACCGAGGCGGCCCTCGTCGAGGAGGCCGCCGGTGCGCATGCCGACGGCGTTCCCGCAGTGCTGCTCTTCGGCATTCCCGCGCACAAGGACGAACAGGCATCGCAGGCGTACGCGGCGGACGGCGTGGTCCAGCGCGCTGTCCGCGCGCTCAAAAAGGCGGTGCCCGGCCTGCTCGTCGTCACGGATGTGTGCCTGTGCGAATT
>JAYTML010000141.1:0-8235 GCA_043728655.1 Chthoniobacter sp.
CGCGCGTGCCGCGGAGGCCTACAAGTTCATCATCGACGAATCGCAGAAGCCCGCGCACGCCGGGAAGCCGCTGCCGGAGAGCTCCACGAGTCTCGTGCAAATGGCCCGCTGGCGCGGCGAGCAGCTCGCCTGGCAGCACACGACCGAGACGCAGTTCACCCACCTGCTCGGCGAGCCGCTCGCGCCAGCTCCCGCCGCCACCCCAGCAAAAGCCCTGCGCTGATCCTCCTTCTGATGTCCCTGCCCCACTCACTCACAACACACGGCGAAATCTGCGACGACCTCTACGAGCTGATGCTCGACGAGAACCGCTTCCTGAAAGCGAATGACCGCGCGCGCGGAGACGCGCTGCTCACCCGCAAGCGCGCGATGCTCGCGTCGCTCACGAGTTCACTGGATCAGATGCGCGAGCGCGCCAGCCACGGCGTCCGCACCTCACCGGAACTGCGCACCGCGATGGAGAAGGTGCAGCAGACGATTCTCAAGGCGCTGCTTCTCGACCGCGAAAACGAACAGCTCCTGCTGAAATCGACATTGCAGCCGAAAGCCGCCGTCGCAACCGGCGCCCCTCCGCCCGCATCGCAGTTGCAGCGGATTTACGGAAAATTTCGCTGAGCGGGAAGTGGCACCTTGCGGAGGGTGCCTATGGCCTTAGGTTGCCGCGTTAATCGGGATTTCCCCTTTGGCGCACAGCTTTCACCCATGGCAATTGAGAGAGTATTGGTCATCGATGATGAACCCATCATCCGAAAAAGTTTCGAGGAGCTGCTCCGCGGAAAACGCTACGGCGTCACCAGCGCGGGCACGCTTCACGACGCCGAGCGCCTGCTGAAGCGCGACGCCTTTGACCTCGTCTTCCTTGATGTACGCCTGCCGGATGGCGACGGGACCGATCTCCTCGAACGCCTCGCCAAGCTGCCGCAGCAGCCGATGACCATCATGATGAGCGGCTTTGGCACGATCGAAACCGCCGTCTCCTGCATGCGCCATGGCGCATTCGACTACCTCATCAAACCGTTTTCCCTCAGCCAGATCGAGGTGCTGGTGAAGAAGGCGGAGAACTACCAGCAGGTCCTCAAGGTCAACAAGTACCTCGCAGAGCAGGTCAGCGATTCGCGCGACCTGATCGGCGAGAGCCCCGCCATGAAGGCGCTTCGCGCGATGCTCCGCAAAGTCGCGCCCACCGAGGCCACAGTGCTGATTCAGGGGGAAAACGGCACCGGCAAGGAACTCATCGCGCATGAGATCTACCACGCGAGCTCAAGGTCGCAGGCGCCTTACATCAAGGTGAACTGCGCCGCCGTCTCCGAGAACCTGATCGAGAGCGAATTCTTCGGCCACGAAAAGGGCTCGTTCACCGGCGCGACCGAACGCCGCGAAGGCCGCTTCGAGCTGGCCGACGGCGGCACGCTGCTGCTCGACGAGATCAGCGAGATCTCCCCGAAGCTCCAGGCTAAACTCTTGCGCGTCCTCCAGGAGCGGGAGTTCGAGCGCGTAGGCGGATCAAAGACGATCAAGGTGGACGTTCGCGTGCTGGCCACCACCAACCGCGACCTCCGCAAGGCCGTCGCCGCCGGCGAGTTTCGCGAGGATTTGTACTACCGGCTCAATGTGTTTCCCCTCCAGGTGCCGCCGCTTCGCGAACGCCAGGCCGATATCCCGCGCCTCGCGGCGCACTTCCTCGAGCGCTTCGCGCGCAAGCACCGCATCACCATTCCCGGGTTCGCCCGTGAAGCGGAATGCCTGCTCCTGGCCCACCCGTGGCCGGGCAACGTGCGCGAACTCCAAAACACCATCGAGCGCGCGGTCATCCTGACGGAGGCCGGAACGCCGCTGCAATCCGCCGCGCTCGGCCTCGGGCCGGCGGCAGCCGTCGCCGGCTCCCGCGCCCCGGAACTGAACCGTCCGCGCTTCCGTACGGAGGCGCCCGGCTCCGAAGCGGACGACTCTGGCCCGGCCTGCGACGGCTCCCCGATGCCGCTGCACGAGCTCGAAAAGGCGCACATCCTCCGCGCGCTCGATCACACCGGAAACAACCGGACGAAAGCCGCCGAACTCCTGCAGATCAGCATCCGCACGCTGCGGAACAAGCTGAACGAATACCGCCTCGATGACAGCGGCGTGAGCACGCGTTAGCGCGTGCAGCCAAACGCGTGCGGGGCCACGACGCCTGTAGCGGCGTTCTTTGCCTGGCGCCGATCGCGATGGAGCAGGCGGCGCCCCGCGGAACCCCGGTCGCGCAGGATCATTTCAGCCCACAGAAGTATGCGACGCTTGCCGACCATCACTCCATGCCGGGAGACGCGCTCCTCGCGCTTCGCCCCACCCTTCCAGACGTCCTCCTACTGGAGGAGCTTGAGCACCGACTGCGGCAACTGATTCGCCTGCGCCAGCATCGCCGTGCCGCTTTGCACAAGGATGTTATGCTTCGCGAACTGCGTGCTCTCCGTCGCCACATCCACGTCGCGGATGCGCGAAATCGCCGACTCCAGATTCTGGCTCTCCACGCCGAGGGTGGTCGCAGCGACCTCGAGGCGGGACTGCGACGCGCCGAGCGTCGCGCGCTCCGTGGCGACATGCTGAATCGCGTCCACGAGCATCTGTGCCGCCGCCGGCGACGTCAGAGTGATGTCAAAAGCCGGAGGCGCCGCCTGCGCGAGCAAGGCACCCATCGCGCCGCCCTGGAGATTGCTTTCCGCGATCGTCATCGTCTGCCCCGGCCCTTCGCCGATCGTGACGGGAAGCCCCGTGGCATTCGGCCCGAAAAGCGTGATCCCGTTGAACGTGCCGAGCGGTGTCGTGACCGCGCCGCCACCCACGGTGTCGCGCAGCTGCTGCTGGAGCGACTGGAATTCCTCCTGGTAAAGCGCGATGTCGCCGGCGTTTTTCGTCACGTCCTTTGCCATCATCGTCAGCTCACTCATCCGCGAGAGCACGCTGCTCATGCTGCTCATAAAGCCGTCCGCCGTCTGGATGTACGACACTGCGTTCTGCACGTTGGTCGAGGCCGCTCCGAGCCGGCGGTTTTGAGCCTGCAGCTTTTCGGAAACTGCCATGCCGGCGGCGTCATCGGACGGGTTCACGATCTTCGAGCCGGAGCTGAGGCGGCTCAGCGATTTGCTGAGCATCTCCTGGCTGTGGTTCAGATTTCGGGCGGCGGCGTTCGCGCTGGCGTTCGTGTTAATGGTCATGGTGCGTGTCTGGTTAGTTTTGGGGCGTGGAAATTTTCAGCTGCGGGAGCGCCGCTCCGGCAGTGCGAACCGCGGCGAGGTTGCTGTCCTTGATCTCCCGGTAGATCTCGTTGCGGTAGATCGTGAGGTGGCGCGGCGCCTGGATGCCGATTTTCACGAGATCATTGTCGATCCGCGCGATGCGGATCTCGATCTCGTCCCCGATCATGATGCTCTCATTGAGCTTGCGGCTGAGGATCAGCATGGCGGTTTCGTTATGCGGCGCTGGCGGCCTGCCGCTCGTCGATGAGCGCGTGCAGGGTCGAAAACTGGTCGCTGTTCGCGATGATCACCTGCTTGCCGATCAGCGTGCGCCGGTTGACCACGAGCGGCCCGATCAGGTTCACGGTCACATGCTGCGGCTGCGTGGAATGCACCGTGGCGATGTTATAAATCAGCGCGTCGTCCTCATCCTCCAGCCCGAGCGCCTCGGCGTCCTCGTCGTTCAGTTCGAGTTCGTACCCGGCGATCACGCCGCGCGGATCGATCGCGAGGAAATGCAACTCGTCCTCGCCGATCGCCTTCATCTGCACAAAGGGCCAGCCTCTATCGACGACAGTCATCTCGAACCGGCGCAGGTGCGTGAGGCCGATGAGGCCGAACGGCACTTCGATTTGTGTCGTCTCGTGCGAGGTCTGGGTGAAGGCAGCGGCTGTGGCGAGTTTCATTGTTCCAGCATGCATAGCTGGACGCATGCCAGCCCTTTCGTGGTCGCGATTCTCCGCGGAAATGAGCGCCGGCCGGCGCTACTTCACGTAATCCATCAGCGACAGATTCAGGATCTGTGCGCCGCTCTGCAGCGCAGCCTGATACGCCGTCTGCGCCTGCGTCAGCTTCACCACGACCTGGGAGAGATCCACGTCCGTCTCCGCACCGGTCAGTTTTTCCAGCTCGGCAAATCTTGCCGCGTTCTGGTGGCCATCGACTTCGAGCCGCATCTGCTTCGCCCCGATGTCGCTGAGCATGACGAGAAACTTGTTTTCGCTCGTCTCAAGACCCGGCCTCACCGCCTGCACGGCCGCGCTGCCGCCGCCCTGGAATGCATCGCGCAGCGACACCAGGTTGTTCATGAAATCGGCGACCTGCTGATTTTCCGCGCCGCTCGTGAATGGCGAAAGTTTCGCACCTTCGGAAATCCGAAACTCCGCGCCGCTTGCCGCGCCGGCGTAGGTGACCGCCGTGATCTTTCCCATCGCATCGCGCGTGGCGGTGAAAGGCGGCGCATCGGTCTTCGTCCCGCCGAAAAGATGCTCCCCGGTGTAGCGCGTATTCGCGAGCTGGAGCGCCTGCTCCAGCGCCTGGTCGCTCTCCGCCGCGTAGGCGCGAAAGGCGTCGGGACTCGTCACGCCGGTGCCGAGGACCCCCAGTTCACCCGCGCGGTCCGAGAGCCCCTTGAGCCCCTGGATCGCTGAATAGCTCGACTGGCTGATGTCGTGCGCGCGTCCGTTGTTGCTCGCAAACTGCTGGATCTGCTGCTTTTCCGACTGGAGTTGCAGCACACGCGCCACCGCGGCGGGATCATCGCTCGGATTCGTGATCCGCTGCCCGGTCGCCGCCTGCCCTTGCAGCCGCGCCTGGTTGCCGCTGAGCCGCTGGAGCTGCGAGATGAGCGTCTCGGAAAAGTTATTGTTCGGAATACGCATGGCGTCGCGAAATCAGCGGATCAGCCCGTTCACCAGCCCGTCGAGCAGCTCGTCCATCACCCGCACGACCCGCGCCGACGCCTGGTAGGACCGCTGGAATTTCATCAGGTCCGCCATCTCCTCATCCATCGAGACCGCGCTCACGGAGTCGCGCTGGTTGGTGAGCATCCGCTGCACGATCTGCTGGTCGCCGAGCTTGGCATCCAAGCCGGAGAGCGTCTGGCCGAGCCCGCTCACGGTTTTCGTGAAAAAACCGCCGATCGTCCCGTTGATCAGGTCGCCGGAGCCTGTCGAGAAGCTCGCCCGCGCGACATCCGCCACGGCGAGCGCGATCTCGTTTGCGCCGGCATCGCCGGTCGCACTCGTCTTGAGGGTGCTGAAGTTGAGCGTCGGATCGAGCGCCAGCAGCCCGGTGGCCGGCGGTGTTTGGAAAAAATTCGCGCCGGTCGGCGAATACGCCGCGTTGACCGCGGCGGCCACCTGGTCGGCTGTGCGCTTGAGGTCATCGCGGAGCTGCTGCACCGCGCCGTCGCGCGCGACAAGCTGGCCTTTGAGCGAGCCACCCTGGAGACCCAGCACGGTGGGCGGAACGCCGCTGCTGATCTGAGTTCCGTCAAAGGTCACGCCGCCAATCACCGTCGTCCTATCCAGGAGGACCACGTCGGTCCCGGCTGTGTCTTTGGCGACGATCTGGATCTGCCCATTGCTGCCGGGAATGCTGCGCGTGCTGAAATCCATGTACCCTCCCAGCTCTTCGAGCCGGGCCTGGCGCTGATCGCGCAAATCCACCGCGGCGCCGGGGGCGCCAAGCTCAAACTGCCCGATCGCACTGTTCAGATCGGCGACCTGTTTGAGCAGCGAATTCACGGTCGAGACGCCGGTCCCGACCTCGGCCGTCAGGTCGCCCTGAAGGGCTTTCAGCCGGTCGTCGGTGCCGTTGAACTTGCTCGCGAGAATGTCCGCCTTTTGCAGCAGCACCTGTTTCGCTCCCGCGTCCGTTGGGTTCGCTGCGAGGTTGTCGAAAGCGTTGAAGAATCCGTTCAGCGCGGCGCTGATGCCGTTCGTGGACTGCGTGGCGTCGCCGATAAACGCAGAGTCCGCCGAGCGGTCGATCTGTTCGCCGAGATTCGCCTGCGCCCGTTCCATCGCGCCCTGCTGCGCCTTCAATGAGGCGCTCTGCGAAGTCTCGCGGGTCACCGCGATGTCGAGGAACTGATCCCGGATCTGCTTGATCCCGAGGACCTCCACACCGGTGCCGACCGGCCCGAGCCGTCCGGCTACCACCACACGGTCGCCGAGGATCACACGCTGGCGCGCGTATTCCGGGTTGTTGACGTTCGCGAGATTGCGGCCAGCCACCTGCACCCCGGCCTGCTGGGCGGTGAGTGATTTTGCCGCGCTGATGAGTCCTCCGATGAGTCCTGCCATAATTAGCTCTTCTCCAGTAGTCGGCCGGCTCCCGCCGACGCTTTGATTTTCATTTTTCCCAGCGGCGAATACGTGCGCGTAACCGTTCCCGGACTCAGCCGCGCGACCAGCTCCTGCGTGACCTCGACGGTGCGCGCGAGCAGCATCTGATTCTGCTGCGCCCGCCGACGAGCGCGGGTGATGAGACGGTTCACCTCGGCGATCAGCGCCTGGACCAGCGGCCGCATCGGCTCGCGAATCAGCGGCATGAGGTCGTGCAGGGTGCTCTCCATCGGGCGCTCGCTGAGCGCGGCCAGAGCGGCGACCAGCGCCTCCCGCCGTTTCCGCCGATCGCGTGTGGTGATGAGCTGCGCGCCGATGGCCGCATCCGCCGTGAGCACCGAATCCGGGTCTCGCGCGAGAATCGCGTTCTGCTGGTCGTCGAAGCAGTTCAGCAGCTCGCCGTACTCCTCCAACTCCGCGCGCAGCGCATCCACCACCTGCTCCTGCGGATCGCCGACGGCTCCGACTTCGTCAAAGAGCGCCTTCATTGCAGCTCCCTCCCGAGTTGCGCCTGGAGGACGGATGAAAAGCCAAGTCCGCCCGCCTCGCTGATGCTGTTCGCGAGCGAGTCCGTGAGCAGGTAGCCATAGACCTGTCCGGCGGGGCCTCCCTCCAGCAGCGGCTTCATCGAGTCGCTCAGGAACTGCCGGACCAGGATGCTCTCGAACTGGCGCGACGCCTTCTCCACACCCTCCGTGCGCGGCTCCGCGAGCTTCTGCGGGACGAGGTCCTGGGAGATCGAGGCAGCGGAAATCGGTGGCGTTTGCATCGTCAGTTGAGGATGAGATCGGCCTGGAGCGCACCCGCCTTTTTCATGCTTTGAAAGATGGCCATCATCTCGCGCGTCGAGAGCCCGAGAGCGTTGAGCGCGGATGCGACCTGCTGGATCGTCGGAAGCTCGTCCACGACTTTGAACTTCCCCTTCTGCTCCGTGACCTTCGTTTCCGTGGCCTCTGTCACCACCGTCTGGCCGCGCTCGCTGAAGGGCCCGGGCTGGCTGACGCCCAGGCTGGAGGCGATGTTGATCGTGAGCGAGCCGTGGCTCACGGCGACGGTGGAAATGCGGACGTTCGCGGTGGCGATGATCGTGCCGGTGCGCTCGTTGATGACGACACGCGCCACGTTGTCCGGCACCACTTCAATGGCACCTAGCGAGGCGATGAAATTCACCTCGTATCCCTGGTATTTGGCTGGCACGCAGACGTTCACTGAGGATGAATTTCTAGCAAGAGCCGTTCCCGGAAAGACCTCGTTCACCGCCTCGGCCATGCGCGCCGCCGACGCGAAATCCGGGTTCAGCAGCAGCAGCTCGATCGTTTTGTCCCTCACGAGCTGCGCTGCGATCTCGCGCTCGACGAGCGCTCCGCCACTGATGGCGCCGACCGTCGGATGATTCTTCTGCACGGTCGCCCCGCCCGGCCCGCCTTCGCCGCCGAGGAATCCGCCGACCGCGATCGCACCCTGCGCCACGGCATAGACGCTTTCATCCGCGCCGAGCAGCGGGGTCTGCAAAAGCACGCCGCCCTGGATCGTCTTCGCATCGCCGATCGAGGAGACCGTCACGTCGATCCGGCTCCCCGGCTTGGCGAATGCCGCGATGTCGGCGGTGATCATCACCGCGGCGACGTTGTCGGACTTGATCGTATTCGGCGGCACATTCACGCCGAAGCGCTGCAGCGAATTCGCGATGCTCTGCACGGTGTAGGAAAGCTTGCTGTCGCCCTTGCCGGCGAGGCCGACGACGAGGCCGTAGCCGACGAGCTGGTTGTCGCGCCCGCCTTCCACGACCGTGAGGTCCTTGATCCGGGAGGCCGAGGCGGTGACGCCGCTCGCGAGCAGGGCGATGAGGCAGAGAAAGGAGGCGATGGGGACGGTGCGCATGGTCAGAAGGG
>JAYTML010000142.1:0-2815 GCA_043728655.1 Chthoniobacter sp.
TCGCTGAGGACGAAATTGCCGTTGTCCGCACGGCCCGGTCCGCGGTTCACGAGCGAGTCGTCCGGCAGCACTTCGAGGCGGAGCCCGTTCACGTTCTTCAGGCGCGTCCGCGCCATGACCACGAATTCATCGCTGTCGGGGTTCGCGCCGCTGGCGAGCACCGCGCCGTCGGGCTGCACGGTGAGCTTTGCGCCGCCCTCGCTGTTCGCCTCCTCGGGATGCAGCGTCTCCCACTCGACCGGGCCGACTGCCGCCGCGTCGCCCGTGAGCGTTTTCTCCCACTCGGTCTGTCCGGCGCGCACGGTTTTCTCCAGCTCATCCCGCTCCTTTTTTGCGGCATCTTCCGCGGCTTTCAGCGTGGCGATTTTTCCCTGCTCCTCGGGCGTGGCGAGGCTCAGCACCGGGTTGGCGAGGCCGCCCGCGTCGTTGCCGCCGGTTTCTTCGATCGAGTTAAAGTAAGCCGAGAGCTTGTAATATTCCGCCTGCCTGAGCTGGTCGAATTTGTGGTCGTGGCAGCGGCAGCATTGGAAGGTGAGGCCCATCCACACGGTGCCGGTCGTCTCCGTGCGGTCCATGACGTAGTCCACGCGCGACTCCTCGGCGATGCGTCCGCCTTCGCCGTTGATCATGTGGTTGCGGTGAAAGCCGGTGGCGATGAGCTGCTCTCGAGTCGGCTCTGGCAGAAGATCACCGGCGAGCTGCTCGATCGTGAAGCGGTCGAAAGGCATGTTGTCGTTGAGCGCCTTTACCGCCCAGTCGCGCCAGTACCACATCGCGCGTGTTGGGTCGCCCTGGTAGCCGTTCGTGTCCGCGTAGCGCGCCGCGTCGAGCCACTCCCAGACCATGCGCTCGCCGTAGCGCGGCGAGGCCAGCAGGCGGTCCACGGCCTTTTCGTAGGCGTCGGGCGCGCCGTCTTTGAGAAAGGCGTCGAGCTGCTCCAGCGTCGGCGGGATGCCCGTGAGATCGAGCGAGACGCGGCGCAGCAGCTTTTCCTTCGGCGCCTCCGGCGAAAACGAGAGCCCCTCCCTTTTCAGACGTGCTCCGATGAATGCGTCGATCGGATTCCGCGTGTCCGCCGGCACTGCCGGCCGGCGCGGCGCGATGAACGCCCAATGCTCGCCCCACGGCGCGCCTTCCGTGACCCAGCGCTTGAGAAGTTGCTTCTGCGCGGCGGTGAGATGCCGGTGCGACTTCGGCGGCGGCATCACCTCGTCCCTGTCGTCGCTGAGGATGCGCACGACGAGATCGCTGTTCGCGATGTCGCCCGGCTTCACCACGGTCACGCCGTCGAGCGTGCGATACGCGCCCTCCTTGGTGTCGAGACGGAGCTTCGCCTCGCGCGCGGCGGCGTCAGGGCCGTGGCACTGATAGCAGTTCTCCGAGAGGATCGGCTGGATCTCGCGGGCGAAGTCCACCGGCGCGGCGACTGCGACGGCGGGCAGGAGAAGGAGCAGGAAGCTGAGAGGGCGATGGGGGGACACGGCTGTTCTAGTGCTTAACCCATCCGATCCGCGGTTGATGGAAAAATCGAGATCCAGCGCCGCTCAACCCGATTTCACAGGAGCCCGATGGCGATCCCGGCCGAGAATCGCTTTCGTGACACGGTCCCAGCCGTGTGGCGGGCAGCGCGCTATTTCTGCACCACGAAGTCGATGACTAGCGCGTCATCGAGCACCGGGCCGAGCAGGGTGACGAAAGCTTTGTGCGCGGGATGCACGAGATAGGCGTCGCGGTCGGCGGCGTTTTTGAAGGTGGCGATCCAGCAGTGGGTGAAGCCTTTGTCGTGGCCCTCGGGGCTGACGTTGGTGCCGTATTCGAGCGACTCGACGAGCGGGATTTTGCCTTTCAGCGCGGCGAATTCCTCGACGACTTTGGCGACCAGCGCCTTGTCGGCATCCGCCTTGAATTTGAAATGGACGACGTGGCGCATCGGAGCGTCGGCGGCGAGCATGGAGACGGTGGACATGGCGAGGGCGAGGAGGAGCGCGAGGATTTTCATGGGGGGAGGGGGGAACCCAGCCGGTTAGTGCTTGTGCTTGGCAGCGGCCTTGGCCGGCACTTTGCAGGCCGGGTCGTTCGGAGGGCAGGCTTTGGAGGAGTTGGCGCTGCAGCATTGCTTCGGCGTGCTCGCGCAGGCGGCAAAGGCGAGGGCGCAGACAGTCAGGACGATCGTGTGGATTTTCATGCGGGTGGAAGGTGGGGCGGTTTCTGGAAAACTCCAGCGCTTAGTTCGCGCGGAGGCGGGTCAGCCCTCGATCTTCACGGCCTGCGCCTGCGCCTGGAGGCAGAGCTCGGCGGCGAGGAAGGCGTGCTCCTGCGTCATGGCGTTCTCGGTGCGGTTCAGGCAGTCGAGGATGAGCTGGCCAAAGAACGGGTAGCCCACTTCGCCGTGGCAGCGGAAGTGATGCTCGCCCTTGTGATCCACGAGGTAGAGCTGGTCGCCCTGCGGGTCGCGGGCCACGTCGAGATACTTCCGCAGCTCGATGTAGCCGTCCGTGCCGAGGATGAAGGCGCGCCCGTCGCCCCAGGTGCCGAGCCCGTTCGGGTTCAGCCAGTCGATGCGGATGTAGTTGGTCGCGCCATTGTCGGCCACGAGGTTCGCCTCGCCCCAGTCTTCGAATTCCGGGTACTGTTTGTGGTGATAGTTTGCCACCTGCGCATGGAGCACCTTTGCGCCCTTCGCGCCGGTCCACGCGAGGAACTGCTCGAAGTGATGCGACCCGATGTCGCAGAGAATACCGCCCGTCTTTTCCTGCGACCAAAACCACGGCGGACGGCTGGCGGGCGAGCTGCGGTGCGGCCCGATTCCGAGGAC
>JAYTML010000143.1:0-4163 GCA_043728655.1 Chthoniobacter sp.
TTGTCGTACTGGGAGTCGGCGACGAAAACGATGCCATCGACGCCGCGGAGGACGATCTGGCGGGTGGCATTATAGATGACCTGGCCGGGCACGGTGAAGAGCGCGAACTTCGTCTTGAAGCCGCGGATCGCGACGGCTTCGAGCGGGAAAAAGTCAAAGAAGAGCGTGCGGTCGCTGCTGGTGGCGAGGGAGGTGAGCTTGCCCTTCGCGGACGACTCGGGCACCTGCACATTGCTGTGGACCTGCTCGAGGTTCGTGGTCTTGCCGCTTTTCGCCGGACCGTAGTACACGATCTTTACCTGCAGCTCTTTGGTGGCTTGGTTGATGATTGCCATGGTGGGTGGGTATTAGGATTGCGTCTGCCGGGAGAGTTCCGTGGCGATGAGCCGCAGCTCATGCCAGGGCAGGGCCGCGCCGGGGTGCCCGAGGACTGCGAAATAGATGATGCCGAGCCGGTAGATCTGGCAGTGCGCGCCGTGCGTGGTGAAAAGGAGATCGTCCACTTCGCCGAGTTTCATCTCGCCGGAATACTGGTTCAGGCGCGCGAAAATCTGAGGCAGAAACGCGGCGACGACCTCGCTCTTGATCCCCTCAGGCAGCGAGGTCGCGACCTGCAGCCCCTCTTGCAATGCGATGATCGCGCCGGACACGCCCGGCAGTTTCACGGTCCCGGCCACGATCTCGGCGGGGGTGAATTCGAGCTGGTCCCTGACGCCGAAAAGCTCGCCTACCGTCCGGGCTGGTGCCTGAGGTTCCGGCTCGGCGGCAAAGGCCAGCGGCGCGGCAACCGGAATGGGTGCCAGAATGGGCGCGGCTTCCACCGGCACCGGTTCCGCGGGCGCTTCCTCCGCCGTGGGAGCGGTGACGGCCGCCGGGGCGGGCTCGCGTGCATCGCTGAAAAGCGCGGGGATGCTGTCGTCGATCTCCACGCTCTTGCGCTCCGGCTTTTCCTTCTTTGAGGCTGCGAGAAAGGCGGGGGCGACGAGTCTCAGCGGAAGCTGGAGCGCGGTGCCTTCATAGGCGGAGGTCGGTTCCGACGGCTGAGGTTCGAGTCCTGCGCGGATTTCGCCCCAGGTGAAAACGACTTTGCCTTTCGCAAGGCCGGCGGCCACTGCGCCGGAATCCAGCCTCACCGTCGTTTCTTGATCGAGCGCCGTGATTTCGCCGCAGATCTCCGCGGGCCAGGAATCCACGAGCCCGGCCAGCGGGAGCGTCAGCGACGGGGCATCGGATTTCCGTACGGGGGCGGGAGCGGGAGCGGGAGCGGAGACCTTTGCCCCGGGGATGTCCGGCGGCGGAGCGAGGACGCGCATCCCGCTCGGCGGCGCGATGCTGTCGCGCTGGCCCTCCGACGCCGACGGCGTGGCGGGGAATCCCCCGTTGTCCGGCGGGCCCGGCTTGAAACTGAGAACCGTGGAATCCTTGCGCGCCGGGTTTTCCGGCGTGGTCGGCGCGATCTCGTAGGGATTCTCCGAGTTGCCGAAAAGGTTGAAGTCATTCTCCGGCGTGTCGAGCGGCCGCTGGTCCGGCCGCCGCTTGAGCGCCTGCGGATTCACATGGCGAAAGATTTCCTGGAGCGGAATCTCGACCTGCCGCTTGTCGCCCGCCGCGATCGGAGCGAAGACGCCGGCCGGCGCCTGGCGGTGCAGGCTGGCGAGCGACATTCTCACCGAGCCCGTGGCGAGCTGTTTGTGAATCAGCGGCAGGGGCAGCGCGACCGTCGCAGCCGCATTGGGCGCCTGGAGCACGGTAGCCCGGAGCTCCTCCGGGAAGCGCGCGATGATGGCGGCGAGGGAAAGGTGGGCGACGGCCACGCTGGGCATCGGGGCGGGCTCGGCGGGTTGCAGCGCGCGGCCTGGAGCGAGGCGGGGGACAGCTTTGGGCTCGGACTTGGCGAAGAATTTTTTGAAGATCGTGAGCATGGGCCGGCGGGGTTTCACGCCCCAGCCTAGCAGCCGCGATGCCACCGCCCGGCGGGCCGCGGATAGTTTTTTCCCGCCGCCGGCTTGGCCCGCTGCGTGCTAGTCAGATTCCCGCGACGCTCCGCAAAAAAACGGGGGCCGCGACCAGCAAAGCCGCATCCATCCTAGACTCCCAGCCATGCCTGCCCGGCAGAAAATCCTCATCCTCGACGACGAACACGACATCCTGGAGATCTACCAGGAGATCCTCGCGCGCCTGCCCAGCCAGCCGGAGATCCACATCTCCGACAATGGGGCGCGCGCCATCGCGCTGCTGGAAAGCGAGGTTTTCAGCCTCCTCCTCGTCGATCTTCGCATGCCGCAGATGGACGGGTTCCAGGTGCTCGCGATCGTCCGCCGGAAATTCCCCACGCTGCGCGTCGTGGTGATGACTGGCGCGGATGACGAGCAGTTCCGCGCCCGCGCCTATGCCATGGGCATCGACCTCTATCTGGAGAAGCCGAAGACCGGAAAGGAGATCATCAATTTCGTCGATTGCATCGAGTCCATGCTTGAAAAGGGGGACGCGGGCGGATTTCGCGGAGTCCAGAGCAAGACGCTCGTCGATATCATCCAGCTCGAATGCCTGACGCAGAGCTCGGCGATCCTGAAAATCTCGAGCGCGGCTGGCGAAGGCCGCATCTGGATTCAGCGGGGGGAGATCATCGACGCGGCGACCGGTGACAGCCTTGGCAAGGAGGCATTCCTAGAAATGCTCCGGTGGAAGGCGGGCAGCTTTGAAATCCTGCCGTGCGACGCACCGCGGCCGCGCACCATTTTCTCCTCCTACGAGAGCCTGCTCATGGAGACGGCCCAGACGCTCGACGAGTCGGAGGCCGGTCTGGCCGTCGCCGAGGACACGAATTCGCTTTCTGGATTTGCGCGCTACAAAGGCGTGCAGTTCGTAGTCGCCGTCGAGGGTGCGGATGAAAAGCAGTTCGCCCAGTGGGGCGCGGAGAATGCCGACGAAATGGCCGCGTGGATCCACCAGACGAGCCGCTCGATGCGCGCGCTCGGCGACCGCCTGGAGGCCGGCCAGCTCGAGCAGGTCGAGGCGCTCGGCCCGCAGCGCCACATGGCCATCATCTCCGGCGACACGCAGTCGCTCGGCGTCGGCTTCACCCGGTCGGCCACGCTCCCTTACATCCGTGAAACCATGAAACAGATCGAGGTCAAATGGGCATCCTGAAGCCATTCTCCCGCGCGCTGAAGCCGCTCCGTCCCGAGCGGCTGCCCAGCGGCTGCTACACCATCCACCGCGGCGGCGAACTCGTCGCCTCCACGCTGCCCTCGCCGTTTCCGCGCGAGGCCATGTTCGAGATCGGCAGGGTCGTCGTGGAGGCCTTTCACTCGGCGCAAAACGCCAATCTGCCGCTCACCGACCTCCATCTGAAATTCAGCGGACTCACCATCACCGCGCGCGAAATGCGCGGCGGAGCGCTCATCTTTCTCGCGCCCGCCACACTCCAGCTTCCCCAATCTCAAACCCTGCCCTCCATGCATTACAAGAACCTCGATGAATTCATCCTCCACCTCGAAAACTACATCGAGTGCTGGAAGCAGTTTAACCACTACGTGAATCTCGCCCGCGACAAGAAGTTCTCGCGCGAGGACGAGACGCAGTTCCTTGAGATCAAGAGCATCATCGCACAGGGGCTGGAGGCGATCATCGCCTCGACGGAAAAGGGCGGGCCGAAAAAGGACGAGGTGCACACTCTTTTCGCGAATGCGCCGAGCCTCCGCTACCTCGCCGACTCGCCCGAGGCCGTGCCGACCGTCGAGGGCCAGTGGCACAAGGTCTATCTCGGCCTGCAGTCCCTCCTCGGCCAGCTCAAGGTCCAGCAGAACAAGACCGAGAAGGGCACCGGCTGGAGCCTCTTCGGGAGGAAATAGAAGGCGCGATCCGTCAGGCGGCTACCCGCTGGCGCGCACGGCGCGGATGTGGATCTGCGGGGTGATGCGGCCCTGCCATTCGTTGCGCTCGATCTGAAAGGCGATGTCCCACGGGAGCCGGGGCCGCACCTCATTGGCCGCGCCGAACCACACCGCGCGGTATTCGTCCCCATTCTGGCGGAGTACGAGCGAGAGGTGCTTTTCCTTCATCACGCGCGGCTCGGCGGCGAGGGTCACGCCGCGGGCGAAGAAGAGCGGCTGAGGATGGGCCATGCCAAATGGCTGGAGCGCCTCGTGGTGGGCGAGCAG
>JAYTML010000144.1:0-3210 GCA_043728655.1 Chthoniobacter sp.
CGGATGACGAGATGCGGATCGCGACGGCAGACGGTCTGCTCGGACCACAGCCGATAGACCGCGTGCGGCGTGGGCGCGAAGCCGAAGCGCAGCCCGGCCTGCAGCGCGCGCAGGTAAAGCTCGTGCTCCTGGCAGCAGGGCTGGTCCTCCTTCCAGCCGCCGAGCGCGTCGAGCGCGGACTTCCGCCAGAGGCAGCCGCCGGTTTGCGGGAGTTGCCACGCGAGCCATTGCGAGAAGACGTCCAGCTTCGGGTCGATCTCGCTGGGTTCGCGGCTCTGCGTCCGCGCGTCTTCCATCCACGTCGGACTGTAGATCACGTCGGCGGCGGCACCGTCGGCGGCCTCGGCGAACTGCTGCGCGAGCTTTTCGCGTTCGAGCCAGTCGTCGGCGTCGAGAAACTGCACCCACTCGCCGCTCGCCGCTTTCAGCGCCTGATTCCGCGCGTGATTTCCGCCGCGATGATCGGTGCGGATGAGGCGGATGGCGTCGCCAAAGTTTTCCAAAGCCGCTAGCGACCCGTCGGTCGAGCCGTCATCGGTGACGATCACCTCCCTGTCCTGCCACGTCTGCGCGAGCGCGCTCTCCACGCACGCGGTGATCCAGCGCTCGGCGTTGAAGCAGGGGATGGCGATGGTGACGCGCGGCATGGTCAGAAGCGGATCAGAAACCCCCCGAGCGTCGGCGTGCTCTCGGCGTCGTGTATCTCCCAAAGCGGCACCTGGCCATAGAAGGACGCCCAGAGCGAAAACGTGCTCGGCGGCCCGATGAGGTAGTCGCACCCGGCGAGGGCGTACAGATCCTCGATGGTCTGGCCGGTGCCATTGATGACATATGAGAGCGCGGGATCCGCGATGTGCTGCGGCGTGTTTGAGCAGACGAGGAAGCCCGTCTTGCGGCCGGGAAAAAGGGCGGCGGTCGCCTTCATCGCGCGCACATAGACCTCCGTCGGAAACAGGAAGCGCCCGCCGAGGAACTCCACGTAATCCCCCTGCCGCACATGCACTCCGATGAGCACCTCGCAGTGTGCGCGCGCCTCGGCGATGAGTGCGGCGACGGCGGCGCGGTGGCGCGCGACCGGCGCGAAGTGCGCGCGGATTCTTTCCGGCTGCTCGAAATGCACATGCCGCAGCTCCAGCCAACCGCCGATGAAGACGACGCGCGCCGCGCGGAGCGAGTCGAGGAAGGGCGGATGATCGAGACGGTATTCGGCGGTGCGGTTTTCGTGGAGGCCGAGGATCAGCACTCCGGGCGGCGCGAGGTGCAGCCGGTTCACCACGCGGAGCGCGAATGTCTGGAAGCTGCAAATCATCTGGCCGAGCCAGCGTCCGCGCAGCGCGCTGGGCCGCGCGGGCCAGCGGCTGAGAGCATCGCCGCTCGTGGCGGTGAAGGATTCCGCGTAGTCGATGAAGCCGGGATTGGCCACGCGCCCGCCGAGTTTCATCGCGAGGGAAAGGACGTAGCTGAAAAAGAAAAGGCGGTTGCCGAGCTGCCCGGCCTTTCCCGAGACGATGAAAAGCGGACCGCCTCCTGTGGCGCCACTCATGGCGTGGGCAGGCTTGCGATTTTTCGCGACCAGATTTCGTAAAGCCAGAGCGAGTAGAGCGTGCGCGCGCCGTCCCATGCGCCGGACTGGAAATCGTTCCACGCGGCGCGGAGCAGCTTGCGGTCGAGGTGGGCGACGCAGGCGGAGGTTGGCGCGAAGAGCGCGTCTTCGAGCGGGCCCCGGAGCGGGCCGGTGAACCATGCGCGGAGCGGCACGGGGAAGCCGCGCTTGGGACGGTTGAGCGGCTCATTGAGTTTGCGCGCGAGGCAGTGGCGGAGGACGAACTTGCCGGGGCCGTCGGGCGGCAGCTTGAGGGAGGATGGCATGCGGGCAGCGAGTTCGGCGACGCGCAGGTCGAGGATCGGGGTGCGCAGCTCGATGGACGCGCCCATGCTCATCTTGTCGGCTTTTTGGAGCAGCGATTCGGCGAGCTGCCAGTCGAGGTCGAGCGTGAGCAGCTCGCTGAGCGTGTCGCGCTGCGGGCGGTGGACTTTTTCCGAAATCGCGTCCGTCCGCTGGCGCAGTCGCCGGAGCTGAAAGGGCGTGAGTCCGCGCGGCGCGCGGACGTCGCCGGGCAGGCCCTCGATGCGGAGCGCGAGCGCCTCGCTGGCGCGCGTCTGGTGGGCGCGGGTGCCGAGGCGCTTCCAGCGCGAGGGCTTGGCGGCGGCGTCGGGCGAGGGGAGGAGCGGGGCGAAACGGCGGAGTTTGTCCGAGCGCTCGAGCGTGGAGAGCATGCCGAGGTAGCGCGCGTCGTAGCCCGCGAAAAGCTCGTCCGAACCCTCGCCGGAGAGCAGCACTTTCACATGCTGGCCGGCGAGTTCGCAGACCTTCAGCACGGCAAAGGCGGCGGGATCGCCGACCGGCTCGTCGAGGTGCCAGGCGATGCGCTCGATGCTTTGCAGAAAGTCGTCGGAGGTGAGTTCCAGCGCGTGGTGCTCCGAGCCGATTTCCCGCGCTGTCTCGGCCGCGCCCAGTGTTTCAGAATCCGCCCCGCCGAAGCCGACGGTGAAAGTCTGCATGCTGCCCTGCAGCTCCTGCGCGTAGGCGACCACCGTGCGGCTGTCGAGGCCGCTGCTCAGCAGCACGCCGACCGGGACATCCGCGCGCAGGTGCATCTGCACCGAGTCGCGGAGCGCGGCGTCGAGCGCCTCGGCGGCGGGGTCGAGCTCCGTGAGGTCGGGCTCGGCGGTGAGCGAGTAGCTCCAGTATTTTCGCAGCTCGGCGGTGCTGGCGCCGGTGAGCGGCAGCGCGAGGAAGCTGCCGGCGGCGAGTTTATGAATGTGCCGGAAATGCGTGCGCGGGGCGGGGAGCGAGAGCCAGGAAACGTAGTCGAGGAAGGCGTCGGGATCGCGCTCGCGGCTCACCCACCGGAGCGCGAGCAGGCATTTCAGCTCGGAGGCGAACGCGAAGCGCGCACCGTCGCGGGCGTAGTAGAGCGGCTTCTGGCCAAAGTGATCGCGGGCGAGCAGGAGGCGGTTCTGGCGGGTGTCGAAAATCGCGAAGCCGAACATGCCGCGGAGCTTCGTGAACATGGCGTCGCCGAGCTGCTCGTAGAGATGCACGAGCACCTCGGTGTCGGTCTGGGTGCGAAAGGTGTGGCCGCCG
This sequence comes from Chthoniobacter sp., assembly GCA_043728655.1. Taxonomy (GTDB): domain Bacteria; phylum Verrucomicrobiota; class Verrucomicrobiia; order Chthoniobacterales; family Chthoniobacteraceae; genus Chthoniobacter. The sequence goes on from JAYTML010000144.1 coordinate 3,149, forward strand.
GCGACGAGTTCGGCGCGCAGTTCGCGGTAGTTGTAGATCTCGCCGTTGAAGACGACGCCGAT
>JAYTML010000145.1:0-1623 GCA_043728655.1 Chthoniobacter sp.
GGCGGCTGGGGAATCTGGAAGCGGAACGGCTTGCGCGGCGGGAGGGGTTTTTCGATCAGGTCCATGCGCTCGATCTGCTTGAGCTTGCTCATGGCCTGGCTGGCCTTGGAGGCGACCTGGCGGAAGCGGTCGTAGAATTCGCGCAGCGAGGCGATCTCCTTCTGCTGGTTTTTGTAGGCGGCGTTCTGCTGCTCGTAGCGCTCCTCTTTGAGTCGGAGAAAGTCGGCGTAATTGCCGGTGTAGGAGACCAGCTTGCGCTCGTCGATTTCGTACACGCTGCCGACGATCTCGTCCATGAAGGCGCGATCGTGCGAGATAAGGAGCACGGCGCCGGAGTAGGTCTGGAGATACTGCTGGAGCCAGAGGAGGGAGACGAGGTCGAGGTGGTTCGTGGGCTCGTCGAGCATGAGGAGGTCGGGCTCCATGACGAGCAGCCGGGCGAGATGCGCGCGCATGATCCAGCCGCCGGAAAGTTCGCGCGCCGCCTTGGTGAAATCCGCGTCGCGGTAGCCGAGGCCGGCGAGCATGCGCTTGGCCTTGGCCTCGACCTGCGGGTCGGTGAGCGCCTCGTGTTTGGCGTGCGCCTCGAGATACGCCGGGCTGCTCACGTCGCCCGTCTTTTCGCACGCGTGGAGGATCGCCTCCAGGCGCGGCACCTCGCCGGCGCGGCCCGTGGCCACGTCCATGACGGTCTCGTCGCCGATGACCTCGGCCTCCTGCGGGAGGTAGCCGATCATGGTCCACTCGTCGCGCTCGACCGTGCCCGTATCCGGCTCCTCGGTGTGGAGGATGATATTGAAGAGCGTCGATTTTCCCGCGCCGTTCGGCCCGATGAGGGCGACCTTTTCGCCGTAGCCGACCTGCATGGCGGCGTCCTCAAAGAGCACGCGGCCCCCGTGGCTTTTCTTCAGTGCGCGGATCGTGAGCATGGTGGTGTTTTCTTTGGAAAAAGGCGGGCGGGATTGTGGGCGAGCATGCGCCTTAGTTCAAGGGCCGACCCGCTTACGTGTCGCCGACAAAGGGATTCGTCCGGCGCTCGATGCCGATCTTCGTCGCGGGGCCGTGGCCGGAGAGGACGGTGATGTCGTCGCCGAGCGGGAAGACTTTCTCCCGGATCCCGGTGAAGAGCAGGTCGGTGTCGCCGCCGGGCAGATCGGTGCGGCCCACGCCCCCGGCGAAAAGCACGTCGCCGCCAAACAGGACCTGCGCACCCTTTTGCAAAAAGCACAGGCTGCCAGGGCAGTGACCGGGGACGTGCAGGACCTGAAACTCGACGCCCTCGATGGTGAGCGCCGGGCTTTCCTCGATGTGAAAGCCGGGCGTGATCGGCTCGATGTCCCAGCCGTAGCCGAACTGCCGGAAAAAATCCGGCTGCGTGACCATCGGCTCCCCGTCGCGGTGGTAGCCGACGCGGCAGCCGTGCTCGCGCTGGATGCGCGCGGCGTCCCACACATGGTCGATGTGGCCGTGGGTGAGGAGGAGCGTTTTCACGGTGAAACCCCGGGAGGCAAGCCAGGCGGCCGCATCCTGCGGCGCATCAATGAGGATGCCGTGATTGAGCAGAAAGAAGCAGTTCGTGTCAAAGAGACCGCCTGTGAAAGTATCGAGTTTCATGAAAGCAAA
>JAYTML010000146.1:0-8914 GCA_043728655.1 Chthoniobacter sp.
TCTCCTCGGGCTTCCAACGCGCCGGCCCGGCACCATTCGCCGGCACCATCCGCCGCTCCTCATTCCGCTGCCCCACGTTTTCAGATTCGTGGGGTGAAACGTGGGGTGAAACCGTGGGGTGCGCCTCCGCCGCCCTCATTTCCTCCGGCGTCGGCTCCGTCAAATCACGAGCTGATTTAGGCTCGTGATAATCGTCGCCGCTCGGCTCCGGCGCCACGTCATGCGGCGCCACCATAAACCCGCCCGTTCCCGCCGCCGGCTCCGTCACGCTGTCACCCGCGTTCGATTCCACCGTCTCAAAACCCAGCCAGTCCTCGCACCACGCCACCGCCTCCACCGGCCCCAGCTCGAAGACGCGCCCCACCAGCGCGAGGATCGGCATGCGCTCCTCGCCCATCATCGCAAACCCGCGGCGGATGCCCTTCGTGAAAATCTGCGCGCCGTCCGTGAGCACATACACGTCACCCTCCAGCTTCGCGTTTTCGTCGAGCGTGATCGCCAGCTCATCCGCCCGCATCGCGAGCCTTTCGTTCAGGTCGCTCATATGCCGGTGTAGTAGCGCCGCAGGTCGGCGATGATTTCGGCGGGCGCGTCCGCGCCGCGCAGCAGTGTGCGGGCAGTCTTCATGAGCGTCGTCCTCGCGCTTCGCTTCGGCCATCGTTTCCGGCCAATAACTCCAGCAGCGTGCGCTTCACGGCTCCACCCACCGCGGCCGGATCTCCCATGAACGTGATAGCTGTGAGTCCATTGTCCGCGGGATTCGCATAGCCGGTGAACAGGACGACGACCTTCTGCCGCGGCCCCGAAGTCGGCCAGCGACACGCGACGGTGCATGCCCTCTCGGGGTTTGCGGTCAGCGTCCGGCGCGCATCTGCCTCAAGGCCGGCTATTATGTGCGAGGGCGTCGTCAGGCGGATCAGCGCGTCGTCGGTAATTGCAACTCGCGAAGGATGGGAGGCGGCCATAATTACAAAACCTCCTTGACGGTGAAGCGGGCAAGAGCGCGGTCGCAGGCGTTGGGATCAAATCGGATTCCGCGCAGACCGACTCGGACGAATGGAATCCTTCGTTCTCGCATCCAGTTTTCCACCGTGCGGATCGAAACGTCGTAGCGGCGAGCGATTTTTGGTTTCTTGACGAGGCCAACCTGCGCCTTCTCAGTCGAGGTTGCTTGATCTTGCTGTGGGGTGCGCATACTACCCCATGCGCACTGCAACTCGTGATCGATTTGTAAAAACTATAAAAGTGAACGTGGCAACCGCGCCACAGTTTGCGCACCTGCTGAATATTTCGGTGTCCACACTGAAGCGGCTTCTCAACAAGGGCATCCTTCCCTCTGTCGCTCTGTCCCAGCGGCTCGAAAAAAGGGGACAAACGCCTTGGCGCGTTTCCTACACACAGCATTGGCGCATTTCCTATACGCAAGAAGACCTGCGCCTCTATCGTGCGGCAATTGCGATCTGGAAAGTATGGCGTCGGAAGCCCCGGGCTTCACGGGATCGCGAGCGCCTTTCCGAAATCGACTCGCTTTTGGATGCTTTAATTTTTTCCGCGGATCAGGCGGACGACGGGTGGGCTTACAATTTCTGGAACCTTCGCAGGCACGACGCGGAGAAGTGGAGAAACCGACTGCTCGAAGCGCCCGACATAGGGGTCGCTGCCTCCTTCATCCTATGGCTCAGCGTTTTGAAATTCCGAGCCTCCCATAAAGATCAACGACCTTCGCGTAGGGACTTGAGCGAAATGCTTGGAATTTCCGAAAGGTCGCTCTACCTGCCGCCGTTCGGAAAGGCAGCATTGGCGTTAGCGTTTCGCGAGCGTGCCTTGACCTCCGAGGTCAAAGAGGAAGCGAGTCCGACCGGGGGGATGGGCGCGGAGGATTTTTTCCACGACCGCGAGCCCGAAGAACTGCGAGACGATAGTCAGCCGCAAAAAAGCCTGCGCATCGTTAATGAGCCGCCGATGGGTTCGGGTGATGATGCTCGTGGCCGCTCTTTGAAAAGAAAAGTGCGCCAGCTACCAAAATTGGAATGGGAGGAAGTGAAGGAAACCAAGAACGGTCGAGAAAAAACGGCTTTCTGGATGCTGGTGATCTACCCGCTGGGTAAGTGGCACGAGAAGCAGCGTTGGGATGAGCTTAGACGCAGTTCCGGCAGAGCCAGACCCAACCGCAAAAAAGGTGAAAAGCCGATCAAATCCAACAAAACTTTTGCGAAACTTGCTGAGCAAAAAAGTGCCGATCCCAGCTTCGCCGGTTGGTCGGCGGGGCGCTGCTTCCGAGCGGGAAGGAGTTGGCTATGGGAGCTTAATTTTTCGCCCTTCGAGAAAGGCGTAGCCACTTCGCTCCAGCAGGCCCGGGGCGAAATCGAAAACCGGGTTTCCCGCCAGCTTGAAACGGCGCGTCAGCGGAAAAGGGGAAAGTCAGGGTCGGAACGGTGAACCTGCACAGCGCGTTCTTCACGCCGCCTTCAGCGCCACCACGTTCGCCGCGCCCGCCGGTTTGATTTCCCAATACTTCGCAGCATCGACTGGTTTCACCAATTCGCGGTAGTGCCTGAAGATTATCGAGGGCGAGTTGCCCATTTGCAGCGCAAGCGCCGCAGCGTCTGGGAAGCGGGCAAGGTAGTAGGAGCCGAAAGAGTGGCGCAAACCGTTCTGCGGCCAATTGGCGAGCAAGCCGGCCCTCTCCCGGTCGGCATCCAGCTTTTTGCGCAGGCCGATTGGGCACACCGACCCGGTCGCGCTTCGGTAAGGGGCCAGCCATTCGGCGAGATTCGGCTGAATGTGGACATGGCGACGGCTTCCGGTCTTGGCTTTGGCAGCTCTGACCTCGATCAATTCGCGCTCGAAGTCCACTTCCTCCCACGCCAGTCGCTCGATTTCCGCGACGCGCAGCCCCGCAAACGCGCCAATCGCCCAATATGGGAGTGTCTCGACACCGGCGGATTCGAGCAGTAGGGCCGTTTCCGCGACGGTGAGAATCTCGATCTCGCCTGCCCGCTCTTTCGCTTTTTCCACGTCGGCCATAGGGCTCTCTTTCACGTAACCGGAACGCCGTCCGAAGGAAAAAAGTGCGGCGAGCCTCAGCCGGAAAGTATTGCGGGTCAGAGGCGCGAGATTGAGAGCGCGCAGCCAGTCGGTAATCTCCTTCGCAGAAACGCTGGCAATCATCGTATCGCCGAAAGCGATCTTGAAACGCGCCAGCCGTTGCCGCAGGTCGCTCAGGTATCGCTCGCTCACGCCGTCCGCCTCGCGTGCGGCAAGCAGCTCGGCAATGACTTCACGCACCGTCTTGCTCGATGAAATGGCGCTCAAGTGCGCGGTGTAGAACCTCACGGCGTCGCGGAGCGTCTTGCCGAAAGGCCGCAGAATCTCCGCGCATTCCACAGCTTGCACGCGGAGCGCCTCGGGAATGGAAAGCGCTGCCGTCCCGAAATTTTGCTGCTGCACCTTGGAAAGCTCGAAGAAGGTTTGTGCCGCGGCCCTGTCTTTGAAGGTTCGTCGCTCGCGCCCTCCACCGAGCTTAGGAAGCGTGACCTGCCAAAACAGTTTCCCGCCGATTCGGGTTTTGCTCAGACCGAGTGATGTTTGCCGCATGACACCAATCAGATACGAAATACCCTTCTATTCGTCAAGCAATCGCCAAGTAAACGCATTGTATCAGTGTAAGATGGCGCTTTGCTAAAGCGGCATACTCGAAAGGGTATCGCGGGTTCAAATCCCGCCCTCACCGCTCTCTGTTTTTCGGGCGGGATTCGCGGTCCGGAGGTCGGGTGATGCGGATCACGCGAGGGCGGGGTGTCCCCTCGCGTCGGGATGGAAAATCTCGCGCGAATTGTCGGTGGGGATTTTACATCCGGTGCTGGCCGGCTGCCTTGCTTCGCCGTTCACTTCCTGCCTTTTCTCTACCCATGAGCACACCCGAGCCTCTCTTGCTTCCGGTCAAAGCGGTGATCTGCGCCGTCTATGGCACGCTGCTCGAACGCGGACCGGCCCCGGACGATGCCGAGGAGCAGTGGACCCTGCTTTGGCGCGCGAATTTCCAGCGCACGCCGCGCATGTCGCTCGCCGATTTCAACCGTGCTGCCGACCGGGCGCTCCAGGCGGACGCCACGCTGGCGAGCGCCCGCGGCGTGGATGTGCCCGCGCCTTACTGGCCTGCCGTCGCTGCGCCTTTGCTCCCTGAACTGGCCGGCCTCGCGCCGGACGCGGCGGCGGAGTTTCTCTACACCCACGCGCAGCTCCGGCGTTCCGTGCGGCTGATCGCCGGCGCCGACACCGTGCTGCGCGAGTTGAGCAGCCGCGGCGTCCTCCTCGGCCTCATCTCAAACGGGCACCCGCATTCGCCGGTCGAGCTTTCGCTCGCGCTTCATGCCCCGTTTGCGCCGGTCGAGTCATTCATCCCGCCCGCGGCGGCCCACGGCGTCTTTCATGGCGGCGAGGCCGCGCGGGAGCTCGGGATTTTCACCCCGCCGCTTTGCTTCTGGTCGTTCTCCCACGGCTTCGGAAAGCCGAATCTCCACGTCTTCCAGCACGTCGCCACGCGGCTGCGGGTCCGCCGCATCGAACCGCACGAGGTGCTGATGGTCGGCGAAAACGAGGCGGGAGACCTGGAACCCGCGAAGAAATTCGGCTGGCGCACCTGGCTGCTTGCCGCCGCCGCCGACGGCAGGCAAAACGCAGGCGACTGGCCGCGCCTCGCGCAGACGCTCGGCCTCGCTCAGCCCGATTCAAAGTAACCAGCCCCGCCCGTGCACGACCTCATCCGCGACATCACTTTCAGCATCACCGCCGCCTGGCTGCTCGGGCTTGTCGCGCAGTTTCTCCGGCAGCCGGTGCTGCTCGCCTACCTTGTGGGCGGCTTCGTGCTCGGTCCCGCTGGACTGCGGCTTGTCGAATCCGCCGAGAGCATCGAGGCGATATCCGAGCTTGGGCTGATTTTCCTGCTCTTCATGATCGGCCTGGAGATCGACCTGAAAAAAATTGCCTCCGCCGGACGCTCGATCACGCTCACCGCCTCGGTCCAGATTTTCACGGGCGCGGTGCTCGGCGTCGTGTTCTTCCGGCTCTGCGGATTCGGGCTGGGAGCGGGAAAATGGGACGCGCTCTATCTCGGCGTGGCCGGCGCGCTGAGCAGCACGGTCATCATCGTGAAGCTGCTCTACGAGAAGCAGGAGCTCGATACGCTCACGGGCCGCATCACCCTCGGCGTCCTCGTCCTCCAGGATCTCGCGGCGATTCTCTTCCTCGCCGTGCAGCCAAATCTCGAACACCTCAGCGCCGGCGTGCTGCTCATGTCGCTGCTCCGTGTGGTCATCCTCGTCGCCGTCACCATGGCCGTGAGCCGCTATCTGCTGCCCGCCATTTTCCGCCACGTGGCCCGGCTGCCCGAACTGGTGCAGGTCGGCGCGCTCGCGTGGTGCTTCCTCGTGGGCGAACTGGCCGAGAGGCTGCATCTCTCGCGCGAAATGGGTGCGCTCATCGCCGGCGTCGCGCTCTCCACATTCCCGTATGCGCTCGATGTCACTGCAAAGGTCACCAGCCTGCGCGACTTCTTCGTCACGCTCTTTTTCGTCGGGCTCGGCATGCAGATTCCCATGCCGACCCCGGCGCTCGTCGGCTGGGCGCTCGCCTTCGCGGGATTCGTCGTCGTCAGCCGGTTCGCGACCGTTTTCACACCGCTCTACCTCATGCGGCAGGGCCTGCGCACCAGCCTGATCCCGGCGATCAATCTGAGCCAGGTCAGCGAGTTTTCCCTCGTCGTCCTGGCCATCGGCGCGCAGGCCGGGCATCTCGGCAATCCCGCGACCTCCGGCATGGTCGCGCTCGCCTTTGCGCTGCTCGCCGCCGTCTCGTCGTTTGGCATGGCAAAGTCCAACGTCATCGCCCGAGCCAGCATCCCGTGGCTGAAACGCCGCGGCTTGCGCGACCTCGACCACACGCACGACGACGCCCACGCCGAGGGTGGGCAGGGCCACGGCAGCTCGCGCATTCTTTTCCTCGGCTTCTTCCGCACCGCCAGCTCGCTGCTCGAGGAGATCCAGTGCCACGCGCCCGACCTCATCCCGCACGTCGCCGTCGTGGACTTCAGCCCCGTGGCTCGCGCCGGGCTCATCGAGCGGAAAGTCCGCGTCGTCTATGGCGACATCAGCCAGCGCGACACGCTCCTCCACGCTGGCGTGGAAAAGGCCGAGGTGATCGTCTGCACCATCCCGGACTCGCTCCTCAAAGGCTCGTCCAATGAACGCCTCGTCCGCCTCCTGCGCGGGTTGAATCCCACCGCGAAAATCATCGCCACCGCCGAGGTGCTCGCGCAGGCCAGCATCCTCCTCGAAGCCGGCGCCGACTACGTCTCCGTCGCTCGCCTGCGCGAAGCCGACGACCTTTTCTCCGCCGTCCGCGCCGCCACCGAGGGCCTGCTCGACGAAAAGCGCACGGCGCTGAAAACCGCGCTCGCCGGGCGGAACGAAGTGCTCGGGTGAAAGCGCACATAAGGGAAAGATTGCGGGTGAAGTGGCGGGGGGACGCCGCTAGCTTGGCGTGATGAACAAGCACTGCGTGCTCTACGACGGTGAATGCCCGATGTGCATTTTTCAAATGAAGGTGCTGACTTGGCTGGACTGGTCCGGCGCGCTGGCGCTGGTGCCGCTGTCCGATCCGCGCGCGCAGGAGATCGCACCGCAGCTCTCGCGGGAGGATTTGCAGGAGGCGATTCACTGCGTGACGCCGGACGGGCGGATTTATCGCGGGGCGCGGGCGATCCGTTTCGTGGGGATGCGGCTGCCGCTGCTGGTGCCGGTGGCGCTGGTGCTGTGGCTGCCGGGCGTCATCCTGCTCGCGGAGATCATCTACCGCTGGGTGAGCCGGCACCGGCAGATTTTCAGCCGCGTTTTCGGCTGCAAGGATGCGTGCGCGATCCTGCCGGCGCGGAAGCGTGAGCAGGACAAGCTGGCGTGAACGGGGAGGGGGAGAACGCTCAACGCTCAACGCTCAACGTCCAACGCTCAACGGGGCGGGCGCGTGCGGCGCTGCGTTTGGCTACCGAGTCGCTGCTGGCGGAGCTGATGGCGGCGGGGCATTGGGAGGGGGAGCTTTCCAGCAGCGCGCTCTCGACCGCGACGGCGGTGGTGGCGCTGGTGAAAGTGGGGAGCGCGGCGGATGGCGGGCTGATTCGCGCGGGCCTGGCGTGGCTCGCGGCGAATCAGAACGCGGACGGCGGGTGGGGCGACACGGTGAGGAGCAAGAGCAACATCAGCACGACGGCGCTGTGCTGGGCGGCGTTTGGCGCGGCGCGGGCGGACGCGGATTTTGCGGAGGTGGTGCGAAAGGCGGAGGCGTGGCTGCGGCGGGATGCGCTCCTGCGAGTCCCTGACGCAGCCGCGGAGAATGGGGACGCTCGGGAGCGCGTCCCGCCGGGTTTGGTGGCGGCGATCAAGGATCGCTATGGGAAGGACCGCACGTTTTCCGTGCCGATCCTGATGACGCTGGCGCTGGGCGGGCGAATCGGATGGGAGCATGTGATGCCGCTGCCGTTCGAGCTGGCGGCGCTGCCGCATCAGTTCTACGGCGCGCTGCGGCTGCCGGTGGTGAGCTACGCGCTGCCGGCGCTGATCGCGATCGGGCAGACGATCCATCATCACCGCCCGACGCGGAACCCGCTCACGCGTTTCCTCCGCTGGCTGACCCGCGCGAAGACGCTGCGGGTGCTGGAGTCCATCCAGCCGGAGAATGGCGGCTTCCTCGAGGCCACGCCGCTGACGAGTTTCGTGACGATGAGCCTGGCTGCGATGGGGCTGGCGGAGCATCCGGTGGTGCGGAAGGGCGCGGAGTTTCTGCGCGCGTCGGTGCGGGCGGACGGAAGCTGGGCGATCGACACGAATCTGGCGACTTGGGTGACGACGCTCGCGATCCAGGCACTCGCGCACCAGCCGGGCGCGCTTTCGCCGGAGCAAAAGCTGACGCTGCGCGCGTGGCTGCTCGGGCAGCAGTACCGCGTGGAGCATCCCTACACGCACGCCGCGCCGGGCGGCTGGGCGTGGACCGATCTGCCGGGCGGGGTGCCGGACGCGGACGATACCGCGGGCGCGCTCCTCGCGCTGCTCGCGCTCGGGACCGTGGATGGCGAGACGCGCGCCGCCGGTCTCGCGGGTGTGGGCTGGCTGCTCGATCTCCAGAATGGCGACGGCGGTATCCCGACATTCTGCCGCGGCTGGGGCGCGCTGCCATTCGACCGCAGCTCGCCGGATCTCACGGCGCACGCTCTCCGTGCGTGGAGCGCGTGGCTGCCGCAGCTCGACGAGCGGCTGAAGGCGCGCACGGAGCGCGGCATCGCGCGGGCCGTGCGCTATCTCGCGGGTGCGCAGCGGCGGGATGGCTCATGGCTGCCGCTGTGGTTTGGAAACGAGCACGCGCCGGATGACGAGAACCCGCTCTACGGCACGGCGAAAGTGGTGCTCGCGCTGCGCGAACTGCGGGACCGTGCGGTGGCGCTTCCTGACGGGTTGCTCGCGGCGGGCGTGGGCGCGCTCGTGGCGCTCCAGAATGACGACGGTGGCTGGGGCGGTGTGCGCGGCGGACCGGCATCGGTGGAAGAGACGGCGCTGGCGGTGAAAGCGCTCGCCGGCACTGCGGAGGTGGGGGCGGTGAATGCCGGGACGCTCTGGCTGGCGGAGAAGGTGGAATCCGGCACATGGCGCGATCCGGCGCCGATCGGGTTCTATTTTGCGAAGCTTTGGTACTGGGAGCGGCTGTATCCGCAGATTTTTTTGGTTGCCGCATTGGGGCGGGTGGCAGCGGGGATGACGACGAATGACGAATGAACGGGCCTGCGGCTGATCGTTCGGCAGTCCGGGCGCGGGAGCGCCTCGTGGGCGCGCAGGAGCGCTTGGCTCCGAGTGGGAGCTGCGGAGCCAAG